>JBJELL010000104.1:0-15101 GCA_051879115.1 Lachnospiraceae bacterium | reverse complement strand
GCTTCGCTTCATGCTCATGTTCTGCTGTCGCACAATACATCCAATCCGTCAAAAGTACTTATGTAAGCAAGCTTCCAACTTGCTTTTGACGTCTTGTCTGTACTCTGCTCGTAGCCCTACAAATCCGAATTTATTAAATCATACCAAAATACTTAAAGGCATCTATAATAACATTTTAATCTTCCAATAATTTTTTCAGTTCTACGAGTTCAGTCTGGATTTCAACTTCGATTTCTTCAATCTTACCCATAATCACATCAGTGGGCTCATACTGAACTGCTTCATATACAACTTCCTTATATTTATTGATTGACAAATCATAATCATTAGCCACAATCTCTTCTACCGGAACAAAAAAACTCTGCTCGGTTCTTGCTCTGTCAGACTCAGCAGAAAGGTTATTGAATCTTTCAATAATATCAGGAATATCATTATCGGAGATTTCCTGACGCTTATCGTCTAAGCTAAAACCATCTGCTTTCATGTCATAGAACCATACCTTGTCTGTACCACCAGAACCAGTCTTTGTAAAAATAAGGATAGCTGTAGATACACCGGCATAAGGCTTGAAAACACCACTAGGCATGGAAATTACTGCATCTAATTTGTTATTATCAATAATTTCTTTTCTAATCTGCTTATGAGCTTTACTGCTCCCAAAAAGAACCCCATCCGGAACAATAACTGCACCTCTTCCACCTTTCTTGAGAATACGCAAGAACAATGCAAGGAAAAGTAGTTCCGTTTTCTTAGTCTTAGCAACCTTTAATAAATCAGCAGAAACAGCTTCATAATCCAAGCTACCTTTAAACGGTGGATTGGCGAGAACCAAGCTATACTTTTCTACATCGGTATTCTGCTCTGATAAACTGTCACGGTAAGAAATATTTGGGTTCTCTACACCATGAAGAAGCATATTCATAGCTCCAATTCTGAGCATTGTTCTATCCATATCATTACCGAAGAACATTGTATTATTAAAATGCTCACGATTCTTTTCGTTTAAGAACATATCTGCATGATTCTCTCTCAAATAACTCTGAGCTTCGATAAGGAAACCTGCCGAACCCATTGCTGGGTCTATAATAATATCTTCCGGTCTTGGTTTTACCAAAGCAACCATCATTTTGATAATATGACGTGGAGTTCTGAACTGACCATTCGTTCCAGCAGTCGCAACCTTTGAAAGTAAGTACTCGTAGAGGTCACCTTTGGAATCTTCATCTCCCAACTCGAGCTTATCGATTCCATCTACAATTTTTGAAAGCATAGCTGCAGTAGGAATCTTGAAAATTGCATCTCCCATATATCTTGCATAGGCAGAATCTCCATCTTGATGCAAGTTCTTAATGAATGGAAATACGCCATTAGAAACCAATTCATACATCTCATCAGCAGAGCCAAGGTTCTTGAACTTGCTCCAGCGATATTTCTGGCACTCTTCCGGGAACAGCGTTTCATACTCTACCCCTAAGAAGTTCGCTTCATTTTCTTTGGTAGTCTCAACATCATCCAACTGCTTGATAAAAAGCAGATATGTAAATTGCTCGATAACATCAAGAGGGTTCGTGATACCTCCCGTCCAAAAAGTTTCCCAAATTCTATCAATCTTATTTCGTAACTCGCCAGTAATCATAACCTTCTCCATTTCGTAGTGTTATTTTTCATAGACTTTTCATTTGTTTTTGTTCCAACTTATTAAAGTTATTTGATTTTTGACATAAACACATAGTTTATTGTATCATAACACCCTCAAAATTTCATTATATTTTGACACAAACCTGTTGTTCCGATAACATTGGTATTATTCTGATAAAGTGATATAATAAGTATCAGATTAGAAGGATAATTATAAAAAAATATATGAGGTAATCTTATGATTGATTTACACGTACACTCTACCGCTTCTGACGGTACGAATACACCCACAGAACTTGTCGCACTTGCCAAAGAAGCCGGGCTAAGTGCCTTTGCCTTAACAGATCACGATACAATCAGTGGTCTTGCCGAAGCCAGAAATGCTGCCAAGACTGCCGGGATTGAATTAGTTCCCGGGATTGAGCTGTCTACCGATTACAACGGAAGTGAGGTTCATATCTTAGGCTATTATTTCGATGAACAAAATCCTGAATTTTTACAAAAGCTGAATGAATTTATCAACAGCCGTGACCTACGTAACGAAAAAATGGCAGTTCTATTGCAAAAAGAAGGTTTCGATATCACGATGGAGGAACTGATAAAAGAAAACCCGGACAGTGTCATTACCCGTGCCCATTTTGCCAGATATTTAGTGGAGCACGGTATGGTCAAAGACCGGGAAACCGTATTTTCTAAATATATCGGTGATGACTGCCGCTGTTATGTACCAAGGGAAAAGATTGACCCCTTTGAGGCAGTTCGGCTGATTCAGCTTGGAGGCGGTGTTGCCTTCTTTGCCCATCCGGTTCTATGCCATATGAATTTCGACCGTTTGAAAAGGTTCATCCGGGACTTAAAAGACTGCGGACTTACTGGGATTGAAGCAATTTATTCCGCTAACAGCTCCGGGGATGAAAGAAATCTAAAGCAGATTGCAAAAGATTACAATCTGCTTATCAGCGGTGGTTCTGATTACCACGGTGAGAACAAACCCTATATAAAACTGGGAGTCGGCAGAGGAAATCTGCGTATTCCCAATGAAATATTAGATCATATTAAGAAAGTTACAACATAAATTTTTCAATAACTTCTGCGATACCGCCTTCGTTATTGTTCTTCTTAGTAATATAATCCGCAGATGCTTTCACTTCATCTTTGGCATTTTTCATGGCAACACCTATATGGGCTTCTTCTATCATGGGAATATCATTTCTCTCATCTCCTGCTGCAATGGTATTCTCAAGAGGAACACCCAGTAATTCACATAGATAATGGATGCCGTATGCCTTTGTAGCATTTATGGGTGCATACTCTAAATAAGTGTCCATAGAAAAGAAGCTGTGGCATTTTCCTTCTTCCCATTCTAAATTATCTGCCTGAAACTTCTCTAACTTTTTCTTATCCGTCAGGTTAATCAACATCACTTTCTGTGGTTCTTCCTCTAAAACAGACATCACATCGTCCACAACCTGATAAGTAAGCTTGGTATGCTGGCGGTAATATTCTAATTCCGGCGTATCCTGCGTAGTAATAATCTGTGTCTTATTGTATGTCTGTACATAGAGTCCTGCTTCTTTTCCCCTTTTGAATAATTCTTCCACATAAGGATAAGGCACAAACTTTTTCTCTAATACTCTATCGTTTCCACAGTCGTAGATAATAGCACCGTTGTAAGCAATCATGTAACAGCCCTGCATGGTAAGTCCTAATTCTTCTACAATCTTTTTTCCGCTATCTAAGGGTCTTCCCGTTGCAATGACAATAGAATGTCCTGCCGCTAACGCCTTATCGATTGCCTCCTTATTTTCTTTTGGAATCTCTCTTTTATCATTTAAAAGTGTTCCGTCAATATCTGTAAACAGTATTTTTTTCTGCATATTTACTCCTCTATCTGCTCTGCCGGAATGAAAATTCTCTCCCGATGTTCCTGTTCCTTCTCTGCTGGTGTGTGTTTTGCTTCCTCACAGAACTGCTCCTGAGAGTTCACAAGCACCTTTCCTCTTTTATCTATTTTCACATACTGACCTTCTTCATTCAACAGATGTGCTTTCACATTATCCTGAAGCTCGACTTCTAAGATATGTATTGCCTGCTCCTTTAGATTTTCAGCTTCTACCGGGAATAAAATCTCCACTCTTCTGTCTAAGTTACGCGGCATCCAGTCCGCACTTCCCATATACACGTCTTCCTGACCATCGTTGTAAAAATAATAGATTCTGCTGTGCTCTAAAAAATTGCCTACAATGGAACGCACATGGATATTCTCGCTGACTCCCGGTATTCCGGTTTTCAGACAGCAGATACCCCTCACGATTAAATCAATCTGAACCCCTGCCGCAGACGCTTCATAAAGGGCAGCAATAATTCCCTGATCGCAAAGAGAGTTCATCTTTGCTACAATCCTTCCTTCCCGTCCTGCCTTAGCATTCTTTGTCTCTCTTTGAATCAGCTTTAAGAATCTCTTTCTAAGCCAGATTGGAGCTACAATCAATTTATTCCAGGAAGATGGCTCCGAATAACCGGAAAGCATATTAAATACTGCCGTTGCGTCCTCGCCGATTGCCTCTGAACAGGTAAACATTCCACAGTCCGTATAGAGCTTTGCGGTAGAATCGTTGTAGTTACCGGTTCCCAAATGCACATATCTACGGATGCCGTCCTCTTCTTTTCTGACAACCAAAGCTATCTTAGAATGGGTCTTCAATCCTACAAGTCCGTAGATAACATGACATCCTGCCTTTTCTAATTTTCTTGCCCATACAATGTTGTTTTCTTCATCAAATCGCGCCTTTAATTCCACTAATACAGAAACCTGTTTTCCATTCTCTGCCGCTAATGCTAATGACGCAATAATCGGTGAATTACCGCTGACACGGTAAAGGGTCTGCTTGATTGCTAACACATTCGGGTCGACTGCCGCCTGACGGATAAAGTCCACCACCGGGTCAAAGGTCTGGTATGGATGATGAAGAAAGATATCCTCTTTTCGGATGGCATCAAAGATGTTCGCTCCCGGTGTAATCTTTGGCACCCTCTGTGGTGTATAAGAGGCAATACGAAGGTCATCATATCCCTCGATTCCATAGAGCTTCATCAGAAATGTCAAATCCAACGGGCCATTTATCTTATAGACATCCTCTTTTGCAATATGCAGTTCATCTTTTAGGAAATTCAAAAGTTTTTTATCAATCTTATCCTCCACTTCAAGACGGATAATCTCACCCCACTGGCGTTTTTTCAACTGCTTTTCAATCTCCTGTAATAAATCCTCTGCCTCATCCTCATCAATGGTCAAATCAGCATTACGCATAATTCGGTATGGGTAGGCACA
The DNA here is from genome assembly GCA_051879115.1 of Lachnospiraceae bacterium. Classification (GTDB taxonomy): domain Bacteria; phylum Bacillota; class Clostridia; order Lachnospirales; family Lachnospiraceae; genus Maccoyibacter. Next base: position 10,132 of record JBJELL010000104.1, on the reverse strand, counting down.
GACTACCTCATAATTCGAGAACAGTCTTTTGATATTTTTTTCAATAATCTGTTCTAAGAGGATATAGGTGTTATTTTCTCCATCCGGAATCTGTATGATACGTGGCAGGACTCCCGGCACCTGTACCGTTGCAAACTCATAGTTTTCGGCACATTTTTCCTCACCTTTTTTTACTAAAAATGCTGCAATATTTAATGTCTTATTCCGAATTAATGGAAACGGTCTGGATGCGTCCACTGCCATCGGTGTCAGTACCGGATAGACGTTTTCCTCAAAATATTTATCCACAAAATCGCTCTGTTCCTTTGTCAAGTCTTCAAAGGCATGCAAGACCCGGATTCCTTTTCCGGCAAGCTGGGGCATAATGGAGCGGTTATAGGTGGAATACTGTAATTCCACTAACTCTCTCGTTGCCGCATTGATTTTTTCTAACTGTTCTGTTGCTGTCATTCCGGCGATATCCGGCTTTTTATAGTTTGCATGTACCATGTCTTTTAAGGATGCAACCCTTACCATAAAGAATTCATCTAAGTTCGACGAGGTAATGCTGATAAATTTAATGCGTTCTAAAAGAGGTATGGACTTATCTCTTGCTTCATTTAAGACTCTTGCGTTGAATTTCAGCCAGCTCAACTCTCTATTCTCATAATACTTTGGATTTAAAAAATCTTTTTTTTCTTCCATTGCTGCCTCCTTAAAAACTTCTCTTTTCCCGAAGAATCGGTTTGATTCCAAATATTGCTTCAAAACTGTCGGACTTGTTTGCCAAAAGTCCCTTTTCAAGGATGATGTCATCCTCTGTTTCTACCGTGACTAGCAATTCCTTATTTTTCAGCACTAAACGAAGCGTCTTGAATTTCTGCTTATGACTGCGGTCAAGTGCATTTGCTACCCGAAGAATCGCTGCTAACTTTGCTGCGGTTCTGTAACTTTTTTCATCCAGTTTATCTGCTACCTTTTCATAAGAATCTAACGGTCTGGTATTGTATCTTACCGTACTTGCCACAATCTCTCTCTCTAAGTGGGAGAGACCAATTATCTCTGAATTCATGATAATGTCATAGGCACAGTCCGGTCCGTTTGCAAGACTTACGAATTTACCACAGTCATGCAGGATTGCTGCAACCTGCAATAACAGCCTTTCCCTGCTGCCCATGCCGTGTACTCTCTTTATCGTGTCAAAAATCATACTCGACATTTTTGTCAATGCATCGATATGCGGAGAATAACTGCGGTATCTTTTGGAGAGATTCGTCGCTGCACTTAAGACATCCTTATCAAAATCATGTCCCTGTTTTAATAATTTATGCTCCCTTGCATACTCATAGGCAATTCCATCACTGATGTCATTTCCCGGCACCCAGACTTCTTCTGTTCCAAGTCCCTCTGCCATACAGCGGTACATGACAACCGAAGGTGTCAAAAGTGGGTCTGCATAGGACAATCCCAGTCTCTCTGCAATTTCTTCTCCATCCATTTTTCCCAGCTTTTTTAAAAACGCTGTTACCACATCGGTCTCAACGGTAATACCGCCTGTTTTTTTCTGCACCTTTCTTATCAGTTCCGGGCTGTAATCTCCCATGAGAATCAGATAGCGAATATTTTTCTTTTTTAAATACATGGATTTGAAGACTTCTATCTCCTTGTTAATCAACTCTTCCATCTGTTTTTCAAAACGAGCTGTTGAATTGCCGATTCCTGCAAGCTGTTCTTTTAAACGCATAGTTCCAAGGACAAGATGCTGGGTTGTTACAACGCCCCCCTCCACAAAAAGGGTAATCTGAATACTTTCACCGCCTACATCTACTACAACAGCACCTTCCTGTGTCATGGCATCGAATTCTTCCCGTTCCGCTACAGACTGATAACTGATAAATCGTCTCTCCGAATTACTTAGAATCTGAACCTGAAGTCCTGTACGAATCTGAATCTGTTCTAAAATAAAGAGTACATTCTCCGCCTCCTTTAAAAAGGCTCCTGCATAGGCACGGCAGGCATCCACTTTATAGGACTTCATAATCTCTTCGTACTCTGAGAATATCTCACAGAGTTCTTCCATAACCTCTGTCTCAACTCTTTTATGTTTATAAATATTTTTTCCGATTCCTATACGACTTCTGATATGATCGATTTCACGGATTCCCCGTTTTGCTGAAATTTCCATAATTTTCAGACTGACTTCATAAGAACCAATGTAGATTGCTCCAAATGTTGTAATATTCATTCGTATCTCCTTTTTAGAACTATTTTTTCACTTTTGTTCCTAACAGATGGTCGATAAACTGCTGTGCTGTCCTTCCTGACAATCCACCATGACTCAACTCCCACTTATTTGCTTCTAAAAGCAATTCTTCCTCAGGCATGGTAATTCCATGCTTTTTTGCCAATGTTTTTACAATTTTCTGAAACTCTTTTTTCGTAGGTGCGCCAAAATAAATAGATACACCAAAACGATATACAAGGGATAATTTTTCTTGTACGGTATCGGAAGTATGCATATCCTCACGAACTTCCTCTTTGTCACTGAAGTTTTCCCGAATTAAATGTCTGCGGTTTGAGGTGGCATAGATTAAGATGTTCTTTGGTTTCTTCTCTAATCCCCCTTCTATAACGGCTTTTAGATACTTATACTCAATCTCGAATTCCTCAAAGGATAAATCATCCATATAGATGATGAACTTATAGTTGCGGTTCTTGACCTGTGAAATGATGTCCTGCAAATCCATAAACTGATGCTTATAGACCTCAATCATCCGAAGCCCTTTATCATAATACTGATTAATAATAGCTTTAATACTTGAACTTTTTCCGGTTCCGGCATCTCCAAAGAGCAGACAGTTATTCGCCTCCCTGCCTTCTACAAATGCCTCTGTATTCTCAATCAGTTTCTGTTTCGCAATCTCGTATCCCACCAGATCGTCTAAATGTACATGGGCAATATTAGTAATCGGCACAATAAGAGCCCCTTCTTCTCTGTGCTCTACCCGGAACGCCTTATGCAACCCCAGCTTTCCGACTCCAAAGTCGCGGTAAAACTCCGTCACACAGTCTTTGAATTTTTCTACGGACTGTGCCGCATCTAACTTCACACTCAATTCACAGATACGGTCGCGGATTCTACTGTTAAATATCTTTCCGTTTCCTTCAAACCTCTGATAGTCTAAAATTACAGAGATACAGTCTATTTCCAATTCTTTTCCCAGTTCTTCTAAATCATACTCAAACAACTCTTTAAAAACCGCAAAGTCATGCATGGCAATGCTGTTAATACTTCCTTCTATTGCTCCTCTGATTTCACAGGCTCTGCTGTAGGCATTCTCATTGCTGATTAACAGATAAGTTAAATAGTTATGCCACAGATTTCCCTGAAATCCATTGCTTGCAGACAATTCTAAAAGCATGTGCAGGCAGTCATAAAACATATCTTTTCGCTCTGCTCTGCTTAACCTGCTTATACCGCCTTTTTTCTCTGCCTCCGACATCTTCATAATATCGGTCATCTGCCCAAACAGCCAGCCGTCCTCTCCTTCAAAATCCCTGTACAGTATCAATTCCTCTGCGCTTTTCATGTTCTTTCGCCTCTTTTTTAATAATTTCCTAATATTTTTAATTTGTTTGTCTCTTCTTTTAATCCATTCAGTGCATTCTGAACAGCACCGTCATTTAGATTTCCTTCAAAATCAATGAAGAAGCGGTATTCCCAGTTCTTTCCCTGAATCGGACGGGATTCAATCTTTGTCATATTGACTCCATTGAAAATAAAATGAGAAATCATCTGATACAAAGAACCACTCTGATGTGGAATCTCAAAACAGATACTAACCTTCTTTGCATTTTTCTCATATACATGCTTTCCGGTTACGATGATAAATCTGGTATAGTTATCCTCGTTGTTCGCCAGATTTTCTTTTAAAATTTTAAGACCATATAAATCTGCGGTCAGTCTGCTTGCGATTGCCGCCTGATTCTTCTTATTATCTTCTCTTACTTTTTTAGCAGACATGGCTGTATTTTTCAGACTGATTTTCTCCCATTCCCGGTGTTCTTCTAAGACTCTGCTGCACTGCATCAATGCCTGTGGATGGGAATAGACCTGAGTAATATTCGAAAGTTCTGCTTCCGGCAGTCCTAAGAGCACATGCTCAATCTTAATAATCTGCTCCCCTACAATACAGTTGTCGTATTCTACAAGCAAATCATAGTTCTCGGTTACACTTCCAGCAGATGAGTTCTCGATGGGAAGTACAGCATAATCTGCTTTTTTATTCTGAATGGCTTCCATTGCGTCTCTCCAGGTCTCCACATGATAACTGTCTGTTTCTTTCCCAAAGAATTCTTTTAATGCAGCTTCACTGTAAGCACCTTCTACCCCCTGGAACACAACCCTTGCTCCGGTAAAATCCATCTTTTCTACACAGGAAAAATCTATTTTCTCTGAAAGCCCATGCTCTGTTAAAAGCTGATACTGTCTTTTTCTGCTCATGGACATAATCTGTTCAAAAAGTTCTTTTACACTTCTTTTGTTAAAATCATTTGAAGCAAGATTCTCTACTTTTTCAAGTTTTACATTCTCTCTTTCTTTATCAAATACTTTTTTTCCGGTTGATATCTTATACTCAGCAACCTGAGTAGTACACTCCATGCGTTTTTCATAGAGTTCGACAATCTGACTGTCTATTTGATCAATTTCATTACGAATTTCTAGTAAATCTTTCATTTTTTCCACCCTGTTTTATTTTTTTCTATCATACCCTATTCAACTTTTGATGGCAAGATTTCCTTGCGAAAAAGCTCTGTCTGCACTATAATTTTTACTGAAATTTAAGATAGATTTTAAAAGGAGTTTACAATAGATATGAAGAAGAAAAAAATTATATGGATTATCTGCGGCATTTTCATTTTGACTGTACTTGCCCTCAGCCTTTTTCATTATTTTAATAAAAAAACAAAATTTAACGATTCCTATGTCAATGGGAATACTGCCGGCAACCTCTACAATGGCGGACTGTTCTGCGAGTATGACGGCACCGTATATTTTGCTAATCCCGATGATCATTTTACTCTCTATTCCATGCCGTCAGAAGGCGGTATGGCAAAAAAAATCTGTAACGATACGGTTACCTTTTTAAATGTAGATGAACACTATATTTATTATGCAAAAAATAACAAAAACACAAACGAGGATTTTTCTTTTCTACGCTGGGATAATAACAGCTTATGCCGTATCAAAAAGAATGGAAAAGACCGTGTTGTCTTAGACCATGATCCTTCCATGTATGTGTCACTGCTTGGCAATTATCTCTATTATCTGCACTATGACACAGATACAGCTACTACTCTTTACCGGGTTAAGATTGACGGTTCAGAACGTCAGATAGCTGATAAACAGCCCTATTTTACCTGTTCTACGGAAGGTAAGACCATGTACTACAATGGACTTGAAAAAGACCGTTATATCTACGCTCTAAATACGGAAACAGGAAATTCTAATACTCTCTATAAAGGCGACTGCTGGATGCCTGTGGTAACCGGCGATACTGCATATTTTTTGGATGTGGAAAATAATTACTGTCTGACAAGACTGGATTTGAATACGAAAGAGACAAGGGCTTTGACAAAAGAACGGGTGGACTGTTTTAATCTCTATGGCAGTTATATCTACTATGCCAGAAATGAGGAACCGGCTCTGTGCCGTATGAAGATTGACGGTTCAGAAGATACGGAGATTATGTCGGGAATTTTTACGGATATCAACGTCACTTCCAGATTTACTTATTTCAGACGATTAGATGAACCCAACACGATTTACTGTACTCCGACGAATGGGGTGCCGAGTGTAACCGTATTTGAGCCTGCCAAAAAGAAGTAAGGCAGGCTAGATACTCCCTTTCATGTATAATGCTGCTTCACCTGAGATTTTTACTACATTGTCTTTCAGTTCACAATATAGAATTCCACCTCTTGAAGAAAGCTGTTTTGCAATCATTTTTTTCTTACTTAGCCTTTCACCCCAAAGCGGTATCAGACTGCTGTGTGAAGAACCTGTTACAGGGTCTTCTGCCTTTAGTTCCGGACAGAAATATCTTGAGACAAAATGCGAATCAGTTCCTTTCGCCGTGATAACAACTCCAAGCCATTGGTCCAATTTCTGCATCCCGTCATAATCCGGTTCATAGTCACGTATTTCTCTTTCATCCTTCATTACAACATATAAATCTCTATCAGCATAAAGTTCTACATCTTCTACTCCAAGGATTCTTTCTATTTCCGGTTTTAATTCAGGTTCTATTTTCTTCGGAGTTCGTTTTGGAAATACCATCTCATATAAATTTTTCTTTTTTAAAACCGTTAAGACTCCACTTTTTGTTTCAAACTGAATCTGTTTTAAACCCGATTCTACATGATTAAATATAACATATGCTGCTGCAAGTGTTGCATGTCCGCAGAGGTCTATTTCAAAAGTGGGCGTAAACCATCGAAGCTGATAGATTTCTCCACTTTTGTGCACGAATGCCGTTTCCGGCAAATTGTTTTCCGCTGCAATTTTTTGCATAAGACTGTCTGAAATAGCCTCATTTACAATACATACTCCCGCCGGATTTCCTTTGAATTTTTCCCTTGTAAAAGTATCTACTACATAATATTCCATGAATCCTTCTCCACAATTCCATCCAACACCGTGAAATACTCTTCAAAAGTCTTCTTACAGCACATCGGATTCTCAATTACAATCCCATCGCTTCGCAGTCCAATCAGTGAAAATGCCATTGCCATGCGATGATCCTCATAAGTCTGCACAAGAGATGGTTTTACCTCTCCCGGAGTAATCACAAGGTAGTCTTTTCCTTCTTCCACCGTAATTTCCATCCGCGTCAATTCCGCTGCAATCGCCGCTAAACGGTCTGACTCCTGAAGCCGGATATGTCCGATATTTTTAATCGTAGTCTTGGAGTCGGCAAATACCGCAAGGGCTGCTAAGGTCATTGTCTGATCCGAAAAATCATTCATATCTATTTCAATACCCGGATATCTTCCGTCCTCTGTTCCCTTCACCTCAATTCCAAAGGATGTATCCACAACTTCACAGCCTAACTTTTCCAATACCTCTAAGAACTTCTTATCTCCCTGCATGGAATCTGCATGGACACCATACACGACAGTTCTTCCTCCGGTTAATGCCGCCATTGCATAGAAATAACATGCTGCCGAGACATCCGGTTCAATACAGTATTCTTCGTTTCTGTAGGTCTGATGGCCTTTTATCAGATAAGTGTTTCCATCAAAACTGCTTGTCACACCGAACTGCTCCATCATTCTTCTTGTAATCCGAATATAAGAACCGTCTTTTTTCTCACTGGTAATATGAATGGAAAAATCCTCTCTAAGCACCGGTGCCATCATAAGCAGGGCACTTAAAAACTGGGTACTTCTGCTGATATCGATATAGGCTTCCCGCAGTCCTTCCCGGACTCCTTTTACCCGAACCGGAAGAAAGCCCTCTTTTTCTAAATAGGTAAACTCTGCTCCTAACTGTGACAATGCATCAAAAAGCGGTTTCATCGGGCGGCGTTTCATCTGCTCCGATGCCTGTATGGTATAGTCTCCTTTTGACAGTGCAAGCATTGCCGTTAAAAATCTCGCCGCTGTTCCTGCACTTCCCACATAGATTTCTGCCTCTTTTTTAGGAATCACACCACCGCATCCGGTTACCGTTACCTCTTTTTTCTCTTCCTCTATCTCAACTTCAAATCCAAGGGACAACAGACTGCTTAGAAAATATCTGGAATCCTCAGAAAAAAGAACTCCTTTTAAATGCGTCTTTCCCTCACTCAATGCCGCAAGAAACAGGGCACGGTTTGTAATACTTTTCGACCCCGGTACTTCTAACTCCAGATTTACCGGATGACGCAATTTTTTTACTTCATATCTATCCATACTTTACCTCTTAAAAATCAAATAATGACAACTGATTTGACTCCGGCAAATCCTGTAAGAGTCCCAAATCACTCATCAAATCAATGACCGTCTTCGACACCTTTGTTCTCTCACGAAAATCATCTTTTGATAAGAACTTTCCTTTTTTTGCCGCATCTTCCACTGCCTCTGCCGCCTTATCTCCCAATCCTTCAATCGTACTTAGAGACGGCATGAGTTTTCCATCAATAATCTGGAACGCCTGCGCTTTTGCCACATAGATATCCAGCGGAAGGAACTCGAATCCTCTTGCATACATTTCCTGCACAATGCGCATATCCTTAAAGGTGTCCTGCTCCTTTTTCGTCAGGGTATCCTTTCGTTTTTCATAGTCTTTTATAAAATAGTTCAGCTTTTCCTTTCCCTGACACATCAGCTCATAGCTGAATGCCGTAGCACGAATACTGAAAAAAGCCGCATAATAGGCAAGGGGATAGTACACCTTGCAATAGGCAATCCTCCATGCCATCATGACGTAAGCCGCCGCGTGGGCTTTCGGGAACATATACTTAATCTTTTTACAGGACCAGATATACCAATCCGGTACATTGTGGGCTTTCATCTCCTCTTCCCACTCCGGTTTTAACCCTTTTCCCTTTCGTACAGACTCCATAATCGTAAAGGAAAGCTCACTTTCAATCCCCATACCAATCAGATAAATCATGATATCGTCACGGGTACAGATTGCCGTGGAAATCGTTGCATCCCCATTCTCGATTAAGGTCTGTGCATTTCCAAGCCATACGTCCGTACCGTGGGACAATCCTGAGATTCGGATTAAATCGGAAAAGGACTGGGGTTTTGTATCAATTAACATCTGGATAACGAAATCCGTACCAAATTCCGGAATTCCAAGGGAACCTAAAGGACAACCTCCCAAATCTTCCGGTTCTACTCCCAATGCACTCGTATTTAAGAAAAGTGACATGACCGTCGGGTCATCTAGTGGAATCTTTTGAGCATCAATTCCCGTCAAATCCTCTAACATACGAATCATGGTCGGATCGTCGTGTCCGAGTATATCGAGTTTTAATAGGTTATGGTCGATGGAATGATAATCAAAATGGGTCGTAATAATGTCCGTTGTCATATCGTTTGCCGGATGCTGAATCGGTGTGAAAGAATAGATTTCCTCTCCTAACGGAAGTACGATAATTCCTCCCGGATGTTGTCCGGTAGTCCTCCGCACACCTACACATCCCTGTACAATACGGTCAATCTCACAGTTACGTTTGTTAATTCCTCTCTCCTCATAGTAGTTTTTAATATATCCAAATGCTGTCTTATCTGCTAACGTACCAATCGTTCCGGCACGGTACGTCTGACCATATCCGAAAATAACCTCGCAGTAAGCATGTGCCTTACTCTGATACTCTCCAGAGAAATTCAGGTCAATATCCGGCTCTTTATTTCCCTTAAATCCCAAGAAGGTTTCAAATGGGATATCAAATCCTTCCTTCACCAGAGGTTCGCCGCAGACCGGACAGGTCTTATCCGGCATATCACAGCCGGCACGTCCCGCATAAGCCTTAACCTCATCGGATTCAAAATCACTGTAATGACATTTTTTACAGTAATAGTGCGGTGATAGAGGATTTACCTCTGTAATACCGGACATGGTTGCAACAAAAGAAGAACCTACAGAACCACGGGAACCCACCAGATAACCGTCTTCATTGGATTTCCATACCAGTTTCTGTGCAATGATATACATAACCGCATAACCGTTAGAAATAATCGAGTTTAACTCACGCTCAAGTCGTTCATATACAATCTCCGGTAAATCCTCGCCATAGATTTCATGTGCCTTGTTATAGCAGATATCACGCAGCAACTGGTCGGAATTTTCAATAACCGGAGGACACTTATCCGGGCGAACCGGTTCAATCCGCTCACACATCGCCGCTATCTTATTGGGATTCGTAATGACAATCTCCCTTGCCTTTTCACTTCCTAAATATTCAAATTCTGCAAGCATTTCCTCCGTTGTACGAAGAAACAACGGTGCCTGATCATCAGAATCCTTAAATCCCTTTCCCGCCTTAAAAACAGGCACCCTACTCTCCGGGATATTTATCTCTTCCCTGGTCTTCGGGTTTCTGCCGACTCTGGCCCCTCTTGTTCTTACTTCAAAAGAGCCGAACCCCACAAGCTGAAC
>JBJELL010000103.1:2027-3372 GCA_051879115.1 Lachnospiraceae bacterium | reverse complement strand
TTAGGGAATGTTTTGATTCTATTTAGGTTGCTGCAACCGGTAAACATATTATCAATTTTTGTGACTTTTTGTGTGTCAAGTCCACTTACGTCCAGACTCGTCAGATTGCTACAAGCAAAAAACATACCTGACATCTCAGTAACATTTTGGCTTTTAAATTTTGATAAATCTAAATTTTTTAGACTACTACATCCAATAAACATAAAGCTCATATCTGTAACATTCTGCGTGTTAAACTCAGTTACATTTAATGCTTCTAAACTATTACATTTAGCAAACATTGAAACCATATTAGTGACATTAATGGTGTCAAAATTAGTTACATTCAACTCAGTTATGTCCTCACAGCATTGAAACATAGCACCCATATCTGTGACGTTTTTCGTGATAAATTTGCTTACATCCAGTTTTGAAAGACTGTTGCAATTGTAAAACATAGCATGCATGTCTGTAACATTCTGGGTGTTAAAGTTACTTACATCCAGTTTTGAAAGACTGTTGCAATTGTAAAACATAGCATGCATGTTTGTAACATTCTGGGTGTTAAAGTTACTTACATCCAGAGTTGTCAGACTATTACAACTCATGAACATATTAACCATATTTGTAACATTTTGTGTATTAAAATTTGATACGTCCAGAGTCTTTACATTTTCACATCCACAAAATAGCCCTAACATATTAGTAACTTTCTGTGTATCAAAACCAGATACATCCAAATCAGTTAAATTCTTACAATCATAAAACATATAAGTCATATCAGTGACGTTCTGGGTATTAAAATTCGATACGTCCAGATTGGTTAAACTCTCGCAATGACCAAACATAACACTCATATCGGTGACATTACTGGTGTCAAAATGGCTGATATCCAGTGTTTTTAACAATTTACAACCTCTAAACATACCCTGCATGCTGGTGATTCCGCTGGTATCAAATTCAGTCAAATCAAGTTCAACAAGATTTTCACAATTATAAAACATTTGATGTGCAGAGCCTTCACTCTTGTCTATTTTGATTTTTGCTTTTTCCAGATTAGTATATCCTCCAAACACAAAGCCTAAATCTGTTACAGATGACACATCCATATCTATAGACTTTACCTGGGTTTTATACTGGTCTAATTTTCCTCCTGTGGTTTCTGCGATTTTTTGGTCCCTAATAACCAAAGTTCCATCATCATATAGTGCCCAATTACCATAATTTTTATATCCGGCGGCCACTATACTGGCAGCTTCTACAGTAATTTCTGTTTCTTCCTGTCCTTCATTACCATCACTAACTGTTTCGTCCGCTATGTTTCCATCGCTGACATCCCCTGTGGGCTCTGTAATTTCAGGTTCTT
>JBJELL010000103.1:0-1927 GCA_051879115.1 Lachnospiraceae bacterium | reverse complement strand
TAGAAAGAACGAAAAAGTACACATTTTCGATTAGTCCCTATCTTTTTACTTCTGATTTTTCAAACTTTACCACCTTATCATGGAAGGTGCTTTCCGGCATTTGACACATTTTAGCAGCCTCTTTTTGGGTAATCTCTTTATTCCTCCACGCCTTACGAACTTCATAAAAGTTATCCGGCACCGGAACTTCTGGTCTTCCAAACTTTATACCTCTCGCCTTTGCCGCTGCAATCCCTTCAGCCTGCCTCTGTCTGATATTAAAACGTTCATTCTCCGCCACATAGGAAAGCAAAGCCAGCACAATATCACTGATAAAGGTGCCAAGTAAATTCTTTTCCCTTCTGGTGTCAAGAAGAGGCATATCAATTACCACAATATCCGCCCCCTTTTCCTTTGTGATAATTCTCCACTGTTCGTTCAAATCCGCATAATTCCTGCCAAGTCGGTCTATGGATTTGATAAATAATACAGAATTATTATTTAGTTTCCGCAACATCTTTTGATATTGTGGTCTGTCAAAGTCTTTGCCAGACATCTTATCTATATAGATATTTTTCTCCGGCACCCCCATTTCCAATAATGCAATTCTCTGTCTGTCCTCCTTTTGTTCCCGACTGCTTACCCGCATGTAACCAAATATTTCTTTGTCTTCCATATTCATTCCTCCATTCTGTATTAGGGACGTTCCTTTAGTCCTACGCTTTCAAACAAGACAGAAGGGAGACAAAAGGAACGTCCCTATGTCCCCCTATTGACATCTCCCACTTCTGACGATAAACTTGTTTTCGTAAGTTAATTTAAGGAGTTTATCATGATACTTTCCTGTCAGAATATAAAAAAAGCATTTTTAGAAGAAGTTGTCCTTTCCAATGTTTCTTTTCATATAGAAGACCACGAAAAAGCAGCTATTGTAGGAATAAACGGAGCCGGCAAAACCACCCTTTTACGCATTATTATGGGGGAGCTTGCTGCCGATGAGGGGCAGGTAATCCTTGCCAAAGAAAAAACCGTGGGTTACCTGGCGCAGAATGCCGGGCTTAGCGGTGATAATTCTATTTACGATGAACTTCTATCCGTAAAATCCGAACTGATTTCCTTAGAGCAGAAAATCCGCACTACCGAACAAGCTATGAAAGGTGCCACGGATTCTGAACTGGAAATCCTGATGAAACAATATACGGACTACACTCACGCTTTCGAGCGAAACGGTGGTTATCTGTACCGCAGTGAACTGATTGGAGTCCTGAAAGGTCTCGGTTTCCCGGAGGAAGATTTTGACAAAAAAATCTCCACCCTCTCCGGTGGGCAAAAGACCCGTGTGGCACTTGGGAAATTGCTTCTAAGCTCTCCCGACCTCATTATCCTGGACGAGCCTACCAATCACTTAGATATGAATTCCATAAGCTGGCTGGAAACTTATTTGAAAAATTATAAGGGTGCGGTCTTAATTGTCAGCCACGACCGTTACTTTCTGGACAGACTTGCAGAAAAGATTATCGAAATAGACCAGACTGCCGCTACTGTTTTCTCCGGCAATTATACGGATTATGCGGTGAAGAGAGAACAATTACGGATTGCCCGGATGAATGCGTACTTAAACCAGCAACGGGAAATCAAGCATCAGGAGGCGGTGATTGAGAAGCTGCGCTCCTTTAACCGGGAAAAATCCATCAAAAGAGCGGAAAGCCGGGAAAAGATGTTAAATAAAATTGAGGTTCTGGATAAACCCACCGAGGCAAAGGCGGATATGTCCCTTACCCTCTCCCCCCGCATTGTCAGCGGGAATGATGTACTTGCTGTAACCGGCCTGTCCAAATCCTTTGGGAACCACCATTTATTCTCGGATATTTCTTTTGAGCTGAAACGTAGGGAGCATGTTGCCATTATCGGTGACAACGGCACCGGCAAAACCACCATCTTAAAGATT
>JBJELL010000102.1:0-3375 GCA_051879115.1 Lachnospiraceae bacterium | reverse complement strand
ATATATTCCTCTACATCATATTAAACTCTTATATCATATCTTTCGGTTATATCCACTATGAAAAAGAATAATAACATTTCATATTGAAATCTATTTTCAAATATACTATGATATTACCTAATAGGGTTAACGTCGATAACTGTACACTGACGGAACTTTAACAAAATGCAGTAGAAAAGTATCTTCTGACACAGAGGATTAGGGAAGGAAGTAGAAAATGAAGTTTCACGTAGGAGTCATTTCCGGTGATGGAATTGGACCGGAAGTTGTAAGAGAAGCGAAAAAAGTATTGGACAAAGTCGGTGAAAAGTACGGACATGAATTTGAATATGAAGAGATTTTAATGGGAGGCTGTTCCATTGATGCAACGGGAGTGCCATTAACAGACGAAGCCATTGCAGCAGCGAAAGCATCCGATGCCGTACTTATGGGTTCTATTGGAGGCAATACCAGCACCTCACCGTGGTACAAACTTCCACCGGAGTTAAGACCGGAGGCAGGACTGTTAAAACTTCGTAAGTCCTTGAACTTATTTGCCAATTTAAGACCGGCTTATTTATATGAAGAGTTAAAAGAAGCCTGCCCTTTAAGAGATGACATTATCGGAGACGGCTTCGATATGATGATTATGAGAGAGTTAACAGGAGGTCTTTACTTTGGGGACAGGGTAACCGAAGAAAGAGACGGTGTCTTAACAGCCGTAGACACACTTACATATAATGAAAACGAAGTAAGACGAATTGCAATCCGCGGTTTTGACATTGCAATGAAAAGAAGAAAGAAAGTAACAAGCGTAGATAAAGCCAATGTTCTCGATTCTTCCAGACTTTGGAGAAAAGTCGTAGAAGAGGTGGCAAAGGACTATCCGGAAGTGACCTATGAGCATATGTTAGTCGATAACTGTGCGATGCAGTTAGTAAAAGATCCGGCACAGTTCGATGTCATTTTAACGGAAAATATGTTTGGCGATATTTTATCGGATGAAGCGAGCATGGTAACCGGTTCCATTGGAATGTTATCTTCTGCTAGCTTAAATGAGACAAAGTTCGGTCTCTATGAGCCAAGCGGCGGTTCTGCGCCGGATATTGCAGGAAAGGGAATTGCCAATCCAATCGCAACTATTTTAAGTGCAGCTATGATGCTCCGCTATTCCTTCGATTTGGATAAGGAAGCAGATGCAGTAGAAAATGCAGTCAAAAAAGTGTTAAAAGAAAACTATCGTACCATTGATATCATGCCTCAGGAAGAGGATAAGAAAAATACAGTGACACAGGTTGGAACCGTAGAAATGGGCGACTTAATCTGTGAGAGAATTTAAGAGGAGAGAAACGATGAAGAGTGATAATGTAAAAAAAGGGATGCAGCAGGCACCACACCGTTCCCTGTTCAATGCGCTGGGATTTACAAAAGAGGAGATGGATAAACCATTAGTAGGTATTGTAAGTTCTTATAATGAGATTGTTCCGGGGCATATGAACTTAGATAAGATTGTCAATGCCGTAAAATTAGGAGTAGCAGAAGCAGGAGGAGTACCGGTGGTATTTCCGGCAATCGCAGTCTGTGACGGTATTGCGATGGGACATCTGGGAATGAAATATTCCTTAGTAACGAGAGATTTAATCTGTGATTCCACAGAGTGTATGGCACTTGCACATCAGTTTGACGCCTTGGTTATGGTGCCAAACTGTGATAAAAACGTACCGGGACTCTTAATGGCAGCAGCCAGAGTCAATGTACCAACCGTATTCGTATCCGGTGGTCCAATGCTTGCAGGACATGTAAAAGGACAGAAGAGAAGTCTTTCTTCCATGTTTGAGGCTGTTGGCTCTTATGCAGCAGGTACGATGACAGAAGAAGATGTCTGCGAATACGAAGAAAAAGTATGTCCGACCTGTGGTTCCTGTTCCGGTATGTATACTGCTAATTCCATGAACTGTTTGACGGAAGCACTGGGTATGGGACTTCGCGGAAATGGAACAATTCCGGCAGTCTATTCTGAAAGAATCCGCCTTGCAAAACATGCAGGTATGGCAGTTATGGAAATGTATAAAAAAGATATCCGTCCAAGAGATATCATGACAAAAGAAGCTATTTTGAATGCATTAACCGTAGATATGGCATTGGGATGTTCTACTAACAGTATGCTTCATCTTCCGGCAATCGCCCATGAGATTGGCTTTGATTTTGACATCGCATTTGCAAATGAAATCAGTGAGAAGACACCGAACCTCTGTCACCTTGCACCGGCAGGTCCGACATATATGGAAGACTTGAACGAGGCAGGTGGAGTATATGCGGTTATGAACCAGTTAGCAGAACTGGATTTGTTGAATCTGGATTGTATGACAGTAACAGGTAAGACGGTAGGCGAGAATATCAAAGGAGCAGTCAATAAAAATCCTGAGGTTATTCGTCCATTGGATAATCCATACAGTAAGACAGGTGGTCTTGCGGTATTAAAAGGAAATCTTGCACCGGACGGAAGTGTGGTAAAACGTTCTGCTGTGGTAGCAGAAATGATGGTACACGAAGGTCCTGCAAGAGTCTTTGAATGTGAAGAAGATGCCATTGCGGCAATCAAAGGCGGAAAGATTGTAGCAGGAGATGTGGTAGTTATCCGTTATGAGGGACCAAAGGGTGGACCTGGAATGAGAGAGATGTTAAACCCGACTTCTGCCATCGCAGGTATGGGACTTGGTTCAAGCGTAGCACTGATTACAGACGGACGTTTCTCCGGAGCAAGCCGTGGAGCTTCCATCGGACACGTATCACCGGAAGCGGCTGTAGGAGGTCCGATTGCATTAGTGGAAGAAGGAGATATTATCCAGATTGATATTCCGAATATGACATTGAATGTAAAACTTTCTGACGAAGAATTAGCAGAAAGAAAAGCAAAATGGCAGCCAAGAGAGCCAAAAGTAACAACCGGTTATTTAGCACGTTATGCCTCTATGGTAACTTCCGGAAACCGTGGAGCCGTGTTAGAGAATCCGAAAGCGAGGGATTAGAAAGATGCAGTTAACAGGAGCAGAAATCGTAATAGAATGTTTGAAAGAGCAGGGCGTAGATACCATTTTCGGGTATCCGGGCGGTGCGATTTTAAATGTGTACGATGAGCTTTACAAACATAGAGATGAGATACGCCATGTGCTGACCTCCCATGAACAGGGAGCGTCCCATGCGGCAGACGGCTATGCCAGAAGTACGGGAAAAGTCGGTGTGTGCTTTGCTACTAGCGGGCCGGGAGCAACTAACTTAGTAACGGGAATTGCAACCGCCTATATGGATTCTGTGCCAATGGTAGCAATCACCTGTAACGTAGGGGTGTCCTTATTAGGAAAAGATAGTTTTCAGGAGATTGATATTGCCGGAATT
>JBJELL010000101.1:0-3441 GCA_051879115.1 Lachnospiraceae bacterium | reverse complement strand
ACCTCAACTCCCATGTTATCAAAGGAGCTGGTATTCTCTACCACCATACGCATACCGGAATGAATTGCATCCCAGGTAGATGAGGCTACCATATCCAACTGGGATTTCACAGTTGGAGCATATTCCTCAATCGTCTTTCCTTCCGGCGTGCAGACCTTCTTTAGAAGTGTCTGATTATAGACTGTTCCTGAGTTTGCAACTGCAGTAACATATCTTGCTATCTGTGTTGTGGTATAGTTGTTATTACTCTGTCCAATGGCAGCCGTTACCGGATACTCATCTGCAATCTGCGGAGAACTCTCCGGTATCTCAATTCCGGTATTAGAATCAAGTCCAAAAAGGGAAGCATATTTTTTTATGGTTTCTAACCCTTTTTCCTCGTTGTAAGTCTGTCCATCCATGCTGAGCTGATAACCGACTTCATAGAAGAAGTAGTTACATGAATCCCGAATCGCTCCGGACACATTAATACTTCCATGAGTACCATGTGGATAAATCCAACACTTTGGTCCGTTAGCAAAACGCTCAAACTGTCCCTTATCTACAATCTGTGTACCGGTTGTAATCACCCCTTCGGTAAGACCTGCCGTTGAAGTAATCATTTTGAAGGTAGAACCTGGTGCCGTACGCTGCTGTGTTGCATGGTTATATAACGGTAAGGACAGGTTGCTGCTTAAAGATGCATAGTAATCACTGTCTACGGAGTTCGCCAGCCGGTTATTATCATATCCCGGATAGGAAACGCAAGCTAAAATTTCTCCTGTATTCACATCAGTTATGACACAGGAACCGGAACATGGGTCTAATGCTAGCATTGCCGGTGTAATCTCAAGACTTTTTATCTTTTCTTTTACAAAGTTATAGGCGCTGACAGAGCCGCTGCTAAGGGCAGCTATCTGCGCTTCGTCTTTTTCAAGAATTCCCTGGTCATAGAGAATCAGACAAAGCTGTGTACCGCTAATCAGGTTCTGACGAATCATGTATTTATAGATTAGCTTCCGAAAAGCGGAATCTTCTTTTAAATCCTTTAAAATATAGGCGGAAAGCGAAGCAAAAATCTCATCTGAGTCCGAATACTTCTCTTTTACACTGAATTTTGTGATATCAATCCATCCTTTGGTAATGGCATGATTCAGGTAGGCATTCAAAGAAATGCTTCCCTCTTTCCACGCCACATACTGTTCATCGGAAGTATCAATCGCATCCTGGTTTAAAATACCGTCGCTCTTTAAACGGTTGATAACCTCTGTAATATAGTCCTGATATTCTTCATCCAGACTTCCAAACGGTGTATCGACTCCGCCGGAAAGCAGAGCATCAATCTGGGAAAGCACCGAGGATTCCTTTGAGGTATATGCCGCATAGACGGCTTTTTCCGTATCACTGGCATCATCTTCCGTAAAATGTGAAGTATCAATAACACTGTTATTGATAAAGGAAAAATAAACGTCATCTACCGGAATCATAATATCTGCAGCAGAACCGGTGGAATTGTATTCCTTGGCATTGATAATCTTAGAGTAGACAATTCCTGCAATCTCCTGCTCTAATAGGTCATAGACCGCTTTTGTCAAATCTGCATCTATGGATAAATAGACATCATCTCCTGCAGAGGGTTCCTTATGTTCTAAGGTCTCCACCACCTTACCTAAATTGTCGACACTGACTTTTTCATAGCCTTTTGTGCCTTGTAGGGTCTTGTCCATAACCTGTTCAATTCCTGATTTTCCCACTACATCCGTCAGGGAATAGGAATCATCTTTTTCAGAGAGTTCTTCGTACTCTTCTACGGAAATTTTTCCGGTATAGCCAATGATGTGTGCAAAATATTCACTGTCATTGTACTTGCGTACGGTTTCTTCACTGATGGTCATTCCCTGTAAGTTATTGGCATTTTCACTGACCCATGCAACGGTTTCATCGCTGACACCCGTTGCAAGAGGTGTAAGGATAAACTTTTGATAGCTGTTCTGGGCAATGGCATAGCGCAGAACTAAAATTCGATACTTGTTGTATTCACTGTATTTCGAGGAAATATCATATCGTTTTTCCGAAGACAGGTAGTCAATAACCTGCTGTGGAGTTGCCTCCGCTTCGTTGTATCCTAAGTCCCTATTATACTTTAAATCATCTGTCGAAGTATGGTCATAAATGTCAGCAAGAAAGCGTTTTAAGGTTGTTCCGGTTACGGTGAACTCGTATCCGTCTTCTTTAGAATAGGAAATATAGAAATCATTTTTAATAGAATCCTTATTCTTATCTAAAACCTTTAAAAGTCTGTACAGTTCATGGTTTAACGCCTTATTTTTCTCTGCTTTATTCGTATAGGTGCCATTATCTTCTAACATAACGGCATAGGCTAATTCATTATAGGCTAAAAGTTTACCGTTTCTGTCATAGATATTACCGCGTGTTCCGGCTAAATCTCTTGTTTTTTCGATTTTTAAAGTATAATTGTCCAGATATTCCTGACCATTGATAATCTGTAAGTTTACCATCCGCTGAATCAGTATAAAAGCAAGGATAAACATGACAATGGACAATACAAGTAATCTGGACTTAAATATATTTGCAAAGATTTCTTTTAACTTATCAAACAAATTTTGCCGCACTCCTTTTCTCAATTCGTTCTAACCGCTGATTTACTTTTAATATAATGAAATAAAGTGCTATTGTTATTACCAGGGTATATACCATTTCCGGTATCATAACATGGAAAAGATAATATCCTAAATGGATTTTTTTTCTCGGCAGAAACAGGAAAAGATAAATCATCAGATTTACTGCTAAATCACTTCCCAAAATCAAAATCATCGGCAGCTTGATATCATCCGGGTAGAAAATCTTACGGAACATCCCGTTGATATATCCGGCTATCATATAAATCAAAGCATAAAAGCCTAAAAACTGTCCAAAGAAAATGTCCAACAACAGTCCACAGAACAGTCCTATCCAAAGTCCCTCTTTTCTTCCCCGCATAAAACCAAAGGAAGATACGACTACAATCAGCAGATTCGGAGAAATGGATGCAAAGGACAGAGCCTTAAACAAGGTGCTCTGTAATAGAAAACATATGATTACAATAATAACAACTGATATTTTTCTACGCATTCTGCCTACTCCGTATCTGATGTGGCATCCGTCTTCTTATCTAATATGACAAGTACCTCCCGCAGATGTTCAAAGTCTGCTGCCGGAGTAATGGTGCCGGATTTTGTTATGTTGTTAGAATCCATGACGGTATCACTGACATAACCAATCAGAATTCCCTGTAAATATTTATCGCTGACATAGGAGGTGACCACCTGGTCTCCTTTTTTCACCTTATCTTTTTCATCTTTGAGGTTCGTAAAAGTAATCTTACATTCCTCGTTCATGGTCTTTAAATCACCGTTGACAATACAGTTACCGGAAGTGGATAATACCATTCCGCTGACCTTG
>JBJELL010000100.1:0-3451 GCA_051879115.1 Lachnospiraceae bacterium | reverse complement strand
AAACGCTGTCCACCGAACTGTGCCTTACCACCTAACGGCTGCTGGGTTACTAAGGAGTAAGGACCGGTAGAACGTGCATGAATCTTATCGTCTACTAAGTGGTGGAGTTTCAGATAATGCATGTGTCCAATGGTTACCGGACTGTCGAAAAATTCTCCTGTTCTTCCATCGCGGAGTCTTACTTTACCGTCACGGGAAAGTGGAACACCTTTCCAAAGTTCTCTGTGGTCTCTGTTTTCATAGAGATAATCCATAACCTCCGGAAGTAGTTCTGCTTCATGTCTTTCTTTGAACTCCTCCCATGTGAGGTTGACATAATCATTCGCCAAATCAAGTGTGTCCATGATATCGGTCTCTTTTGCTCCATCGAATACCGGTGTTGCAATGTTAAATCCAAGTGCTTTTGCTGCAAGACTCAAGTGAATCTCAAGCACCTGACCGATGTTCATACGGGAAGGCACACCTAATGGGTTCAATACGATGTCTAACGGACGTCCGTTTGGTAAGAATGGCATATCTTCTACCGGAAGCACACGGGAAACAACACCCTTGTTACCATGACGACCAGCCATCTTATCTCCTACGGAAATCTTTCTCTTCTGTGCAATATAGATACGAACAGACTGATTTACTCCCGGCGGAAGTTCATCTCCATTCTCTCTTGTAAACACCTTTGTATCTACGACGATACCATATTCGCCGTGAGGTACTTTTAAGGAAGTATCTCTTACTTCTCTTGCTTTTTCACCGAAGATTGCTCTAAGGAGTCTCTCTTCTGCTGTCAGTTCGGTCTCTCCCTTTGGAGTTACCTTTCCGACTAAGATATCACCGGCACGTACCTCTGCACCGATTCGGATAATTCCTCTTTCATCTAATGCCTTTAATGCATCATCACCAACACCCGGAACGTCTCTTGTGATTTCTTCCGGTCCTAATTTGGTGTCGCGTGCTTCTGCTTCATATTCTTCCATATGGATAGAGGTATACACATCATCCTGTACTAGTCTTTCTGATAAAAGTACAGCATCCTCGTAGTTGTAACCTTCCCAGGTCATGAATCCGATTAACGGGTTCTTACCAAGTGCTAACTCTCCATTTGAAGTAGAAGGACCGTCTGCAATAACTTCTCCTGCTTCTACATGGTCGCCCTTAAATACGATTGGACGCTGGTTGTAACAGTTAGACTGGTTACTTCTCTTGAATTTGGATATTTTATAGGTATCTGTTGTTCCGTCATCGTTTTTGATGATAATTTTCTCTGATTCGGAACGCTCTACGGTACCTGATTTTTTTGCAACAATACATACACCGGAGTCTACGGCTGCCTTTGGCTCAATTCCTGTTCCTACTACCGGAGCTTCTGTACTAAGAAGCGGCACTGCCTGACGCTGCATGTTAGAACCCATCAGAGCACGGTTCGCATCGTCGTTCTGTAAGAACGGGATTAAAGCTGTAGCTACGGAGAACACCATCTTCGGAGATACGTCCATGTAATCAAACATGGTTTTTTCGTATTCCTGTGTCTCGTCTAAGTAACGTCCGGATACGGAGTTACGCACGAAATGTCCCTCTTCGTCGAGAGCCTCATTCGCCTGTGCTACATGGTAATTATCCTCTTCATCTGCTGTCATATAGACTACTTCGTCTGTAACACGCGGATTCTTAGGATCGGATTTATCAATCTTACGATATGGTGCTTCAATGAAACCATATTCGTTAATTCTTGCGTAAGTTGCAAGGGAGTTAATCAAACCGATGTTTGGACCTTCAGGAGTCTCAATCGGGCACATTCTTCCGTAATGGGAATAGTGAACGTCTCGTACCTCGAATCCGGCACGGTCTCTGGACAGACCACCAGGTCCTAATGCAGAAAGACGTCTCTTATGTGTCAGCTCACCCAAAGGATTGTTCTGATCCATGAACTGTGACAACTGGGAAGAACCAAAGAATTCTTTTACCGCTGCGGTTACCGGTTTGATATTGATTAAGCTCTGCGGAGAAATACCCTCTAAATCCTGTGTGGTCATTCTCTCACGGACTACTCTCTCTAAACGGGATAAACCAATACGATACTGGTTCTGTAATAACTCACCTACGGAACGAATACGTCTGTTTCCTAAATGGTCGATATCGTCGTCGTGTCCTATTCCATATTCTAAATGCATATTATAGTTAATAGAAGCAAAGATATCTTCCTTTGTAATATGCTTTGGAATCAGTTCTGCAATATTTTTGCGGATTGCTTCTTTGATATCTTCGATATCTTCGTTTTCTTCTAAAATCTGTGCAAGTACCGGATAGTAAACGTTTTCTGTTACACCCAGTTCTTTTGCATCGATACCGTCGATATGGGTATTGATGTCTACCATTAAGTTAGAAAGCACCTTGACATTGCGTTCTTCTGTCTGAATCCACACAAAAGGAACACCTGCATTCTGGATTGCGTCTGCTAAAGTCCTTGTTACTTCGGTGCCTTTTTCTGCTAAAATCTCGCCGGTTGTCATATCTACAACATCCTCTGCGAGAACCTGTCCGTTGATTCTGTTTCTCAGTGCTAATTTTTTATTGAATTTATAACGTCCTACTTTTGCAAGGTCATATCTTCTTGGATCGAAGAACATGGCTGTAATCAGGCTCTGCGCACTCTCTACAGTAAGCGGCTCACCCGGACGAATCTTCTTATATAATTCTAAGAGTCCTTCTTCGTAGCTGTTTGCAACATCTTTTCCAAAACTTGCCACGATTTTTGGCTCTTCTCCGAAATAGTCAATGATTTCCTGATTGCTTCCAATACCAAGGGCACGGATTAATACAGTAATCGGTACTTTTCTTGTTCTGTCTACACGTACATAGAAAACGTCATTGGAGTCGGTCTCATACTCGAGCCATGCACCACGGTTCGGAATTACAGTACAGGAATATAATTCCTTACCTACTTTATCGTGATCTATGCCATAATATATACCAGGGGAACGTACTAACTGGCTTACGATAACACGTTCCGCACCATTAATAACGAAGGTTCCCGTCTCTGTCATAAGCGGTAAGTCGCCCATAAAGATTTCATGCTCGTTAATTTCGTCATTTTCTTTGTTATAAAGACGCACTTTTACTTTTAACGGTGCTGCGTAAGTTGCATCTCGCTCTTTACATTCCGGAATGGAATACTTTACATCATCTTCACAAAGTGTAAAATCTACAAATTCCAGACTCAGATGGCCGCTGTAATCAGCTATTGGAGAGATATCTGCAAATACTTCTTTCAGACCTTCGTCTAAGAACCATTGATAGGATGCTTTCTGCACCTCTATAAGGTTCGGCATTTCCAATACCTCTTTTTGTCTCGAGTAACTCATACGCATGCTTTTACCGGCTTTGACCGGACGTATTCTGTTTTTCTCCATTGACGTTCACCTCTCGTTTTTTATATTTAACTTCACCTATTTTGCAG
>JBJELL010000099.1:0-3451 GCA_051879115.1 Lachnospiraceae bacterium | reverse complement strand
CCATGGTCTTCTCGCCTCTCTTACGGGAGTACAGAGTCAGCCAGCGAAGAGCCAGAGCCTGACGTCTGTCTGCTCTTACCTCGATTGGTACCTGATAGGTTGCTCCACCGATACGTCTAGCCTTTACTTCGAGTACTGGCATAACGTTGTTCATTGCTTCTTCAAATACTTCGATAGCAGGTCTTTCGGTCTTTTCTGCAACTCTTTCAAATGCTCCGTATACAATTTTCTGAGCAATACCTTTCTTACCATCTAACATGATGTTGTTGATAAGTTTGGTAACCACTTTGTTATTGTACAACGGATCTGCTAATACGTCTCTTTTTTGAGTATGTCCTTTACGTGGCACGGTACTTCCCTCCTTAATCATCTCATTTTGTTTTCGATTAATTCAACGGTACTCACATGTGTCGTTCTCTGTGTTCGTGCGGGAAAAGTCCACATACGAATTTATCCGTAATAGGTGAAACTACATTTCCAACACTTTTACCAAGTTCTGTTTGTGATACATTGTTGACTGCTAAATCTTATTTCTTAGCATCTTTTGGTCTCTTAGCACCATATTTGGAACGAGCCTGTTTTCTGTTTGCTACACCTGCTGTATCAAGTGTACCACGGATGATATGGTATCTTGTACCTGGTAAGTCTTTTACTCTACCACCACGGATTAAAACAACGCTATGCTCCTGTAAGTTATGACCTTCTCCCGGAATGTAGCTTGTTACTTCGATTCCGTTAGAAAGACGAACTCTGGCGATTTTTCTAAGAGCTGAGTTAGGTTTTTTAGGAGTTGCAGTCTTAACTGCTGTACAAACACCTCTCTTCTGTGGAGAAGCACTGTCGGTTGGTTTTTTCTTTAAAGAGTTGAAACCTTTCTGAAGTGCAGGTGCTGTTGACTTCTTTACAGATGTCTGACGTCCTTTTCTTACTAACTGGTTGAATGTTGGCATGTTTTTCACCTCCTGTAATCTTCTTTGTGATTTGTGCATTTGTATGCACGCTAAATTATTATATAAACAAAAAATTCGTCTGTCAAGGTTTTTTATGGTAAAATCAGCGTTTTTCCCACAAAAAAGAGATGTCCTAACAAATGTTTCAACATTCTGCTGATATTCATTATGGCATCTCTTCTTTTTTATATTCAAGGATTTCTTCTTATATTATTAAGCAGGTTTTTCTTCTTCTTCTTTTCTGCTGCTGATAATCAGATATACTCCAACGAAGAATACTGCAAGACATAATACTACTTTTGCATTCAGCTCCGGACCGGTTGTTGGTGTAGTATCTAATACATGCTGTGTTCCTGCTAACTGTGATGCTGAACGTACACCGTTTGTTGCTAAGGAAGATCCCGATACTGTTCCGGTAGAAATACCCGAACCGCCAGAAGTACCAGTTCCACCTGTATTTCCGCCGCCGTCAGCGTTTCCACCAACATTTCCAGCATTTCCGCCGGTTCCACCATTACCGTCTCCATTTCCGTCCTCATCTGGATCCGGTTCTTCATCTTCTGTAGGGGTCTCCGGATCATCATTGTCCTTATTGTCCGGGTCTGTTGGAGTTGTCGGAGAATCTAATAGCTCATAGGTATAATTATTGGCTATGGCAAATGCCTCTCCTTCACTTCCCGAATATGTATAAATCATCGCCGGTGTCCAGGAAGCCTGAGTTCCGATGCTAGTAACACTTGCAGGAATTGTCACTGTCTGTACTCCACTATTAGAGAATACATTGTTTTCAATCGTAGTAACACTGGAAGGTATATTGACTTCCTTGATTCCATAACAGCCATTCATTGCTGCATAGGAAAGGGTTGACACATTACCGGAAATATCTACACTGTATTTTCCTTCCGGACAGTATAATAATTTGGTAAGTGTCTTATTATAAACACATCCGTCATAGGAAGCATAGACTGCATTTCCACCGTCAACGGTAATGCTAGACAAGTTACTGCATCCTGTGAATGCCGTATCGGAAATACTGCTGACGGCTGCCGGAATCGTAATCGTTCCCAGCAAAGAACAGTTCTTAAATGCATCACTTCCAATACTTGCAACGCCGGATGAAATTGTAATTGATGCCAGACTTGAACAGCCGTTAAAGGTTGTATCCGGTATCATTCCCACATTTGCAGAAAATGTCAAATCTGACAGACTGCTGCATCCTGAAAATACTCCATTTCCCATCGCAGTAACACTTCCCGGTACCACTGCACTATACAGGTTTGCACATCCTGCGAAAGCATTCGCTCCTATAGAAACAACCGTCTCCGGTATCGTAACACTTGTAAGTGTCATATTTCCCACAAATGCATTGTCTCTGATTCCTGTTACGGTGTCCGGTATTACAATATCACCGCCGCTTCCGGTATAGGCTGTCAATTCTCCATTTTCAATAATGAAACCTGCACTTTCATCTTCTGCAATGGAAGCAAATCCCGGATAGACTAAAACGGCTAACATTGCGATTACCAGAAAAATTCCTACTCTTCTTTTGATTTTTCTCTTCATGTCTTTTGCCCTACTTTCATCCTTGAACTTATTCTTTTATTTTCCTTGCTACTATATATAATCTTCCATTCTCCACATAGTGATTACAGGTGGAGAGGGTTAGAAGTTCGTCCCCGTATTTCACGGGATTCTCATCTGCTAAAACAGCACTTTCTTCTACATTTTTCTTAAATGCTTCAAATTCTTTTTTACTCTCTGCATTCAAAAAATCATAATAGCGGAACACATTTTCATCCTGATATTCCACTTTTCCAAGACATACGGCTGTAATTTCATAAGTTCCTTTTTCATAAATCGTATCAAACTGTATCGTCTTGTGATTTTTCCAATATTCCTCATCCAGATATTTTTTTAGGGAGCCAAACATCGCATTGCTCTTCATGTTATGTCCGTATATGATAATGTTGGTACTACGCTCTACAATATCATTCCGGTTATCAATAAAGAGTGTTCCGTTCTTATCCTCTTCCCCACTGAATGTATGATTCAGATAGTATTCCGAATCATTCTTCGACTGCATGACCGGATAATCTATAATTGTATCAGCTATCTTGAGCCATCCGACAAAATCCTGATTCTCCTGATAGATTGCCTGATACTCCGGTAAAATCTCCGGTTTTTTCTTCTCTGTTGTTTCTTCTTCGCTTTCTTCCTGTTCCAGCTCACCTTTTTTCTCTAAAGTTGTGACTGGAGATTCGGAAGCTGTCTGTTTCAAATCCTGAAGATGTTCAATTTCTTTTTTCCCTTTATAATTACTATATTCCATTCCGAAGTAAATTGCAAAACAAATTACTGCGGCGGCCACACAAATGACTCCTCCCACTTTTCGGAGTCTGTCTGTCTTTGCCTTTTTGTCATCTTCTTTCTTGTCCACTTCTAACTGCTGCTGGGACTGGGATGCAACTCTTTCTACCACCTCCATGACGCAAGCTTCCCCG
>JBJELL010000098.1:0-3452 GCA_051879115.1 Lachnospiraceae bacterium | reverse complement strand
GTTCATTTCTTAAAGGCGATACCATACGAGGAATATAAGGGAATGAAAACCCAAGAGATAGCTGCTTTGGTGAAGCAGCGAATCGAAGCGGTCATTGCAGAGAAGACTCTAGAACCGATATCCTAAGAAAAGACAGCAAAACAAGTTTCTAGTTGGAATACTTATATACACTAGAAACTTGTTTTTATTTTTTTTTACATAATATTTTATTTATCTGTATCATTCTCACGAAGCCGGACATATTGAGCCGCCTTACGACGTCTTTCATCCTCTAATGCAGCGTAATGCTTTTTTGTGGTATTGACATCTTTATGCCCTAGTACATCGGCAACTAAATAGATATCGCCTGTTTCACGATAGAGGTTTGTGCCGTAAGTACTGCGGAGCTTATGAGGCGTAATATTCTTTAAATTAGTTACCAGACTAGAATATTTCTTTACCAGATTTTCTACAGAACGGACGGAAATACGTTTATTTTGCAGAGAAAGGAAGAGAGCATTAGTATGTCCTTCTAGAGGTGTTTTTTGTTCCCGTTCTCCCATATAGTTAAGAAGTGCTTCACATACCTCATCTCCAAAATAGACGATGACTTCCTGACCACCTTTTCTGTGAATCTTAATTCCATTATTTTTAAAATCCACATCATTGATATCTAAACCAACACATTCCGATACACGGATTCCCGTTCCAAGCATCAGTGTTAGAATTGCCAAATCACGTACTTTCGTACGTTCATGATATACCTGTTGGCGTTTGGTCAGCTTTTCGCCAGATTCGACTTCATCTAAGAGAATTGCAACCTCATCCACGTCAAGACGGACAATATTCTTCTCGTGAAGCTTGGGCATCTTGACAATGGCTGCCGGATTCTGTGTAATCAATTCGTTACGATAGTAATAGTTATAAAAACTTTTCAAAGAGGAGAGTTTCCTCTTCAGGCTGCGTTCATCGTTAGAATGTTCCACTCCATCTTTGATATAGTATTTTAAATACATCAGATATTCTTCGATATCCATTGGTTTTAATTCATCTAGCATCTGTAAGGGAAAGTTTCGGATTTCCATCTTCTGATAAACCGGATTGTTCTCATGGATATATTCAAAAAAAATACCCAAATCATATGCATAAGCGATACGAGTTCGGGAAGAAGTGGTGGATTCAATTCCAATAAAAAACTGTTTGCAAAAGATAGGTAGTTTTGCACATAATTCCCGAAGGTGCAGTTCATTTCGATTATTCACTTTTTCGTGATAGGCTTTTTCTTTCATTTTTATTCTCCTTTGGTGGCCATCCGCTGATATTTCCGTTTACAATGGCACGAAACATTCTGTCTTTCGCACCGGGATGGTCTAAATTCATCTGACGAATCAGTTTTTTAGCATATTCACGTTTTGTGGCTCCATCTGCCGGACAGGGATTTTTGGTAACCGGAAGGTCATATTTATGTAAAAAACCAATAACATCCACTTCCGGGACATACATCATCGGACGTATAACCGTTAACTCCATTCGGTCTAAGAACGTCTTAGGGGAGAAAGAGTGGAAACGCCCTTCAAAAATAAGAGAGAGCATCATGGTCTCAATAATATCATCCCGGTGGTGTGCGTAGGCAACTTTATTACAGCCAAGTTTTTTTACAGCTTCATTTAGTGCACCCTTGCGCATCTTCGCACAAAGAGAGCAGGGATTGTCCTCTTTACGGACATTGAAAATAATATCTCCAATATCGGTATCTATAATATGATAAGGAACATCTAGTTCTCTACAAAGTTCTTTTACACCGGTTAAATCAAAACCTTCAAATCCAAGATTTACCGTAACGGCAATCAAATCAAACTTTTTCGGATAAAAACGCTGAAGTCCTTTTAGGGCATAGAGCAGTGTGAGACTGTCTTTCCCGCCGGAGATTCCAACTGCAATTTTATCCCCGTCTTCAATCATCTGATAATCATCTACAGCACGGCGTGTATAGCTTAATAATTGTTGTAATTTCATTCAAAATGCCTCCTGAAAAATCTAGTGACATTATACAATAAATCTTGTATAATTTCTATGAAAAAGCGAAAAGAAGGAGCACTCTATGAAATTTTTAATTCAATGTGTACAAAATGCATCGGTAACCGTAGATGGTAAAACCACCGGTGCTATTGAAAAAGGCTTTTTGGTCTTTATCGGTGTTAATAATGAGGATACAACGGAAGTTGCTGACCGTATGATAAAGAAAATGTTAGGACTTCGTATTTTTGAGGATGAAAACGGCAAAACCAATCTGTCTTTAGATCAGGTCAACGGAAGTCTGTTATTAGTATCTCAGTTTACACTTTATGCGGATTGTAAAAAAGGCAATCGTCCATCTTTTGTAAAAGCCGGTAACCCTCAACATGCAAATGAACTATATGAATACATTATTTCAGAAACAAAAAAATCTGTTTCTGAAGTTCAAACAGGTATCTTTGGTGCAGATATGAAAGTTTCACTTATCAATGATGGACCTTTTACCATTATGTTGGATTCAGATGAATTGTTTTAATTCAGTGTAAGAGAACCTGTAGGAAATAAAAATACATTATTTCAAAACGCATTAAGATAGATATATTTATTCGCAAAACCATAGTTTAACGAATAGTTAATGCTTTAAAAAAGTAGATTAACATATATTTCCTAATAACTTACAAAAACTACAGGTTATATGTTAATCTATTTTTATATGTTATCTAATGTTTTTTGCTGGTTAACATTAACTCCCGGTACTTCAAAATCATTTCTACGCAACCGTCAATTCCAAGTACCGAACTGTCAAGGGTCAGATGATAATTTCTAGAATCTCCCCATTTTTTATTACTGTAATAATTATAATAGCTTGCACGCTGTTTATCCTGTTTTTGTATCATATCCTTTGCCTTATTCACGGATAAATCCAGCCGTCTGCATACTTCCTGTATACGTGCATCTTTATCGGCATGAATAAATACATTTAAGCAGTTATCCTGGTTATGCAGTGCATAATCAGCACAACGTCCTACGATGACACAGGATTCTTCGTTTGCAATTTTTTGAATTGCTTCGTATTGAGCTAAAAAAACTTTCTGATTTAACGGCATATCTAAAAAAGGTGCCGTCGCATAATGATTCATGGAATAGGTATCCATTACCAGAGAATATAGAAAACTGTTGGTGGGTTTTTCATCGTTATTTTCTAAAATTTCTTCACAAAATCCGCTTTCTTTTGCGGCGCGGGATAAAAGCTCCTTGTCATAACACTTAATTCCCAATTTTTCAGCGGTTTTCTCACCAATCTTTTTTCCGTTACTTCCAAATTCACGTCCGATTGTAATTACAAAATTGCTCATAGTACATACCACCTTCCATTTGAATGTGTGAAAACCATTCATCTAATGTTAGTATACACGATTTTGTGAAAAAAGCATAGTTTTTTAGCTTAACTTTTCCAC
>JBJELL010000097.1:0-3490 GCA_051879115.1 Lachnospiraceae bacterium | reverse complement strand
CTTGACATCGCCCGTGCAAGGGATGCCTGCGAGCGGTGGTATTCCTGTATACTCTGCTTCTGCCTAAGCTGTTCCTCGGCACGCTCCTTTGCTTCCCTCGCCCGCTGGATATCTATCTCTTCGGGATGTTCACAGGTATCTACCAGTACCATGGCACGGTTGTTGATTATCTGTGCAACTCCGCTTCCCGTAACTCCCAAAATCCAGTCGCCGTTTTCATCCTGTATCTGAATTTCTCCCACCTGTACTGCAAGAATCATATTTTCATGATGTGCCTGAATGGCTTTCTTTCCGTCCTCAAGGGGCAGAATGATCTGCCTGCACCTGTCATCAAAAAATACTCTGTCACAGGCGATTACTTTCAGGCTAAACGTATTGCTTCGCATGTTCTATCACATCCTCCATTGTTCCTACATTAAAAAAGGCAGCCTCCGGATATTCGTCCATCTCTCCGTCAATAATTGCTTTAAATCCACGAATTGTGTCCTTTAACGGCACATATTTCCCCGGCACTCCGGTAAAATTTTCCGCCACATGGAATGGCTGGGATAGGAACTTTTGAATCTTCCTTGCACGGTATACGGTCAGCTTATCTTCTTCCGACAATTCTTCCATGCCTAAGATGGCAATGATATCCTGAAGCTCCACATATTTCTGTAGAATCTCCTGTACCTTTCTTGCAGTCTCATAGTGCTCCTTTCCAACAACATCTTCTTCTAAGATGCGGGAATTGGATTCTAACGGGTCTACGGCGGGATAGATTCCCTGCTCTACAATCTTTCTGGATAATACTGTCGTTGCATCTAAGTGGGCAAAGGTAGTCGCCGGAGCCGGGTCTGTTAAGTCATCTGCCGGAACATAGACCGCCTGTACTGAGGTAACAGAACCACTCTTTGTAGACGCAATCCGCTCCTGAAGCTCTCCCATCTCCGTTGCCAATGTAGGTTGATAGCCTACGGCAGAGGGCATTCGTCCAAGCAAGGCGGACACCTCTGAACCTGCCTGTGTAAAACGAAAGATATTGTCAATGAACAACAACACATTCTGGTGTTCCTCGTCCCGGAAATATTCTGCCATGGTAAGTCCGGTCTCTGCCACTCGCATACGTGCTCCCGGCGGTTCGTTCATCTGACCAAAGACTAAAGCCGTTTTTTCTAAGACACCGGATTCTTTCATCTCACTCCAGAGGTCATTTCCCTCCCTGGAACGTTCACCTACACCGGTAAAAATAGAATACCCGCCATGCTCTGTGGCAATGTTACGGATTAACTCCTGTATGAGTACGGTCTTTCCAACTCCGGCACCGCCAAATAGTCCAATTTTTCCGCCTTTGGCATAGGGTGCAAGCAGGTCGATGACCTTGATTCCTGTTTCTAAGACCTCTACTACCGGACTTTGGTCTTCAAAGGATGGCGGGTCCCTGTGAATATTCCAATGCTGTTCCTTTTCCAAAGAATCTCTACCGTCTAAGGTCTCCCCTAAGACGTTGAACAGTCTGCCAAGAGTCCCTTTTCCCACCGGAACCTGAATTCCTCCGCCATCTGCTGTTACCTCCATGTCCTTACAGAGTCCTTCGCTAGAAGAGAGCATAATGCAGCGGACGGTGTTATTTCCGATATGCTGTGCTGTTTCCATAACACAACTTTTTCCACCGTTTTCCACTTTTAGAGCATCTTTTATATAAGGAAGATTTCCATCTTCAAATTCCACATCCACAACAGGTCCCATGACCTGAACGATTTTTCCTTTTTTCATTTCCTTTCGCCTCCCTTTTTCTGTGCCTTCGCACCGCCGATGACTTCTGTAATCTGCTGGGTGATGGCGGCCTGTCGCACCCGGTTATATTCTATGGATAATGTCTGAAGCATTTCTTTTGCACTGTCCGTTGCCGCCTGCATTGCCATCATTCTGGAATTGTGCTCACTGGCAAAAGACTCCACTAAGGTTCCATAGATGACACCGGTGACACAGTTTGGAACAATATGCTCTAAGATGGCCTCCATGGAAGGCTGTGTCTGAATTTCCTCTTGATAGACATGAACCGGTACTCCCAGAAAATCTTCCTTTTTCAGAGGAAGCAGCTTTAACTTTTCCGCATTCATCACAAAGGAATTTTCCATTTTGGTGTATATGATGTAGATTTCATCCAGCTCACCCTTATCATACAGCTCTATGATGCGGTCTGTAATGACCCTTGCCCGATGCAGGGATGGATTCTGCACGGTGTACTTAAATTCCGTATCCACCTCAAGTCCCTCTTTTGCAAAGTACTGTCTTCCCAACTCACCCACTACGAATAACTTGTTGTTTTTTCCCTGCTTTAAGAGCTCATGTGCCATCTTTATAACGTTGTGGTTATAGGCTCCCGCCAGTCCCTTATCCGCTGTGATTACGATATATCCTCTTTTTTTCTCTTCCTCTGAAATTCCGTCTTCTCCTTCAAAATAACGGCTGTGGTTTTGGGGGATATGGCGTAAGAATCTTGCCACTGCCATTTGCAGAGAATAGAAATATGGCTCTGTGTCCTCTAATTTCTGCTTTGCCGTTCTCAGCTTTGCAG
This sequence comes from Lachnospiraceae bacterium, assembly GCA_051879115.1. Taxonomy (GTDB): domain Bacteria; phylum Bacillota; class Clostridia; order Lachnospirales; family Lachnospiraceae; genus Maccoyibacter. The sequence continues at coordinate 930 of JBJELL010000097.1, read as the reverse complement.
AAGAAATCATATACATGGCATTTGTAATCTTCATGGTGTCCTGAATACTTTTCATTCGCTTTTGAATTTCTCTGGTATTTGCCATTTTCTATCACCTGCTTTTGAATTCTTTAACTGCTGCAACAATGGCTTCTATGGTTTCTTCTTTTAAGTCCTTTGTCTGCTCTATCTCGTCTATCATCTCTCTATGTTCTAGTTTGAAAAATTCCAGCATTTTTTCCTGAAATTCCTTTAACTGTATTATTTCCACATCCAAAAACAGCCGTTTATCCGCCGCAATTAAGGTAATGACCTGCTCTGCAATACTCATAGGATGTTCCAAAGGCTGTTTTAAAATCTCCATCAGCCTTTTTCCATAGCGAAGCTGTTCTTTGGTAGTATCATCCAAATCGGAGCTGAACTGGGTAAACACCTCCATCTCCCTGTACTGTGCCAAATCCAGTCGAATCGTACCTGATGCTTTTTTCATTGCCTTGGTCTGTGCCGCACCTCCCACTCTCGATACGGAAAGTCCCACATTGACCGCTGGACGCATTCCGGCAAAGAACAAATCACTTTCCAAAAAAATCTGTCCATCCGTAATCGAAATGACATTCGTAGGAATATAGGCAGACACATCTCCCGCCTGTGTCTCGATAATCGGCAGCGCCGTAATAGAACCTCCTCCCAATTCGTCGCTTAGTCTGCTAGAACGCTCTAACAATCTGGAATGAAGGTAAAAGACATCTCCCGGATATGCCTCACGCCCCGGAGAACGTTCTAACAAAAGAGACAGGGCACGGTAGGCAACAGCGTGTTTTGACAAATCATCATATACAATCAGGACATCCTTCCCCTGATACATGAAATACTCCGCTAACGCCGTAGCGGCATAGGGTGCAATATACTGCAAAGAAGCAGACTCACTCGCCATTGCCGCTAACACAATGG
>JBJELL010000096.1:0-3493 GCA_051879115.1 Lachnospiraceae bacterium | reverse complement strand
ATGGTGCTTTTCCAAAACTGGCCCACAAGGATTCGAACCTTGAAATGACGGAGTCAGAGTCCGTTGCCTTACCATTTGGCGATGGGCCATCATTGCGTCAACAATGAGTATCTTACACGATAACATTTATAAAGTCAAGCACTTTCTAGAAAATTTTTAAATTTTTTTCAATTATTGCAAAAATCACTTCTTTTTCCCAATGAATAGACGCTTTTCCACCGGTTCCCTCGATTAATTCCTTTTCCATGAATTCTTTTTTCTCCATAGGAACCACAATCTGCATCTCTACCTTATCCGTATAGATACTGTCTGCAATGGCAATCTCATTCTGTCCTAAGATATACTGTATCTTTCCCACACCATTATAATCTGTTACTACAGATGCCAACATTCCGGTACGTTTTGTGATAATTGTACTGCCTGCAAGTCCTTCCTGCACCGCCTTTTGATAAGCACGTACCAAACCTCCGGTTCCTAAGAGAACACCTCCAAAGTAACGAGTCACTACAACAACGGTGTTGTGAATCCCTTCTTTTAACAGCACGTCAAGCATCGGACGACCCGCAGTTCCATTCGGTTCCCCGTCATCCGAGCACCTTTGCAGTTCCTGCCTGCTTCCTATGACATATGCATAACAATTATGTCTTGCATCCCAATATTTCTTTTTCATCTCTGCGATAAACGCCAGAGCTTCTTCTTCTGTCTCTACCGGAAGAACCGTCGCAATGAAACGGGATTTTTTTTCTACAATTTCTCCCTGTCCTCCCTGATAGACTGCCCGATAACCATTTATTTCCATATTTTTTCTCCTGTCTGTCTCTCCCATTATAACCGTATTTTTTTTTCCAGTAAATAGGAAACCTTGGAGGAATTGAGATAATACTTTATTATTACAGCTTTTTTTGGTATAATAAGTAATATTATGGACTAAGACTAATTATAAAGGAGGTCTGTCATGAATTATGGAAAGAACCGCACTCAGAAAAAAGAAAAGGAACTCAACTCCAAAACAGCTATGGCACACAAGAAGTTCCGTGTTACTTTTTTGAAAGCGTTTCTCTTTTGCTTTTTGGCAGCAATTGTAGTCGGAGTGATTGCCGTTTTCGGCATGGTAAGAAGTATTATCAAATCCGCTCCCGATATTGACGATATAGATGCAACCCCTACCGGTTACCTGTCTACCGTATTAGACAGCGACGGAAACGAAATCGCCAGTCTGGTTGCCTCCGGTTCTAACCGCGTCTACGTTACAATTGATGAGATTCCAAAGTATTTGCAACATGCTTTCGTAGCCATCGAAGATGAACGTTTTTACCAGCACAACGGTATCGACCTGCAGGGAATTCTGCGTGCCGGCATCAAAGGCATTACCAGTGGACATTTTTCTGAGGGTGCATCCACAATTACACAGCAGCTTTTGAAAAATAATGTATTTACCAACTGGACAAGCGAGTCTAACTTCAGCGAAAAACTGGAACGTAAACTCCAGGAGCAGTACCTCGCTGTACAGTTAGAAAAAAACGTAGATAAGGACTGGATTTTGGAAAACTATCTGAATTCCATCAACCTTGGACAAAACACCCTTGGTGTACAATCCGCTTCCAGACGCTATTTCAACAAGGACGTATCTGAATTAAATATATCCGAATCCGCTGTAATTGCAGCGATTACACAGAATCCAAGCAGATATAATCCGGTCAGCAACCCGGATGAGAACGAAAAACGCCGTGCAAAGGTATTAAAAAATATGTTAGAGCAGGGTTATATCTCCGAAAAAGAATATAACACCGCTCTTAAAGACGATGTCTATGACCGGATTCAGGTTGCTAACTTAGAAGTAGCAGATGACAACGTAACTTCCTATTTTGTAGATGCATTAACCGATGATGTTCTTCAGGCATTGATTGATGAAAAAGGATATACGGAAACTCAGGCATATAAAGCACTTTACAGCGGTGGACTTACCATCTATTCCACGCAGGACAGCGATTTACAGAATATCTGTGATGAAGAAGTAAATAATGCCGCAAACTATTCCGGCAATCCGGAATATTCTTTCTCCTACCGTCTTACCATCCAAAAAGAAGACGGAACTTATAAGAATTACAGTGAACAGACGATGCTTTCCTATTATCAGTCCAAAAACCGGAGCTACGATATTGATTTTGCAAGTCAGGAAGAGGCTGCTGCAGCCATAGAGCAATATAAAAACGAAATGATGGAAGAAGGGGACACCATCCCTGAAGGCGGTGAGACCATTTCCTATACCTTACAGCCACAGGCTGCATTGACCTTGATGGATCAGTCTACCGGTGAAGTAAAAGCCTTAGTGGGCGGTCGTGGTGAAAAGACTGCCAGCAAGACTTTAAACCGTGCCACTTCCACCCCAAGACAGCCCGGTTCCACCTTTAAGGTTATCGCAGCTTATGCACCGGCATTAGATTCTGCCGGTATGACCCTTGCCACGGTACAGGATGACGCTCCTTATTCCTATGCAAACGGCACTTCTCTTCGGAATTATAACAGCCGTTATCTGGGATTTACAACCATCCGGGAGGCAATCACTAATTCTATCAATGTAGTAACCGTTAAGACATTGACAGAAATCGGAACACAGGTAGGCTATGATTATCTCGAAGACTTTGGTTTTACTACCATTGTACCGGAAGACAATACACAGTCTCTCTGTCTTGGAGGTCTGACCAAGGGTGTCTACAATTTGGAATTAACGGCTGCTTATGCCACCATTGCAAACAGCGGAACCTATACAAAACCGCGTTTCTTTACTAAGATTTTAGACCACGACGGCAATGTGTTAATTGATAACACACCACAGACACATACTGTGTTAAAAGATACTACCGCATGGCTTTTAACTTCTGCTATGAAGGATGTTATGACCTCCGGTACCGGTGTTGCTGCTAATATCAGTAATATGCCTGTAGCCGGAAAATCCGGTACTACTACTAAAGACCGCGACTCCCTTTTTGCAGGATTTTCTCCATACTATACCTGCGTTGTCTGGGGCGGCTACGACGATAATACCCCTTTAAGTAGTACCCGTTATACCAAGAATATCTGGAAAGCCGTTATGCAGCGTGCTAACGAAGGACTTGAATACCAGGATTTTGAAAAACCATCCGGCATTGTAACCGCAACGGTCTGCAAGAAATCTGGAAAACTTGCTGTAGAAGGTTTCTGTGACTGTGACCCTCGTGGAAATCAGGTTTATACAGAATATTTTGCCTCCGGTACAGAACCTACGGAAATCTGCGACCACCATGTACAGGCGACCATTTGTACCGTATCAGGCAAGATTGCAAATGAGTTCTGTCCACAGGAAAACCGCCAGACCAGTGTCTATATCATCGGAGGTTCTCCTAATTCAGACGACGGATCTTATCTGCTTTCTGATGAATTGGCAAATTCCATCTGCGACGTTCATACATCTACAACAAACATTTTAGATTCTTTGGAAAATATTGATGGTTTT
>JBJELL010000095.1:0-3533 GCA_051879115.1 Lachnospiraceae bacterium | reverse complement strand
GTTTTGACCACGGCATTTTTATAAGGACTTTGTGAATGCATCTGCTTAGAAAGTCCAGAAAGCTGGTATCGCTGTCTTCATTAGACGGACTTCTTACGAAAATCATGTCGAATCTGAACCAGACACACAATTTGATAACAAAGACAATCTCCTGTTTTTTTACTCTAATGCTTTTTCAAATTCCTCAAAGATTTCTCTTTGATATTTTTCATCAAACTCTCCCTTTTTCAGCCGCGGAAAGGCTTCTTTTCCTAACCTCTCCCAGCTTTCTTCTTCTCTTTGTACGATAATCGGGTAAAACCATATGCCGTTTTTTACTGCGGCTTCATAATCTCCCATGGCATCTCCTACCATAATCGTTTTCTCTTTTTCGTAACCCTTTTCTAACAGACTTCTGATACATGCTTCCTTCGTTCCCGATTCCTGACTGAGTAAGACTTTGCAATAGGATTTCAACCCATATTTCGTCCACTCTTCTTCTATCGCCTGTTTGTTTGCAGAGGAAACGGCTGCTAAATCTGCTTCTTTGCTCAACTGCTCCATCACTTTTTTTACATTTTTAAACGGTCCTTCTTCATCCTTTAACCGCTGAATGGAAAGATTCACATGAATACTCCAAAGAAGTGCCTGCTCCATACACTCATTCTTTTCTCTTTGACAGGCTTCTAAAAGAGACGGGTTAGATAACTCCTTTGTTTCCTCTGTCCACTGTACAAACTTCTCAAGTCCTTCTGTCTCATATCCCTTTTCTTTCGCCCAGAGAAGTCCTTTTGCCAGTCCTTTAAAACGGTTGATTCCTCTGCTCTTTGTAAAGAGATTGACTTGATTCCAGTATTCTAAGGCTTCTTTTTCTACTTTTTCCAAACCAAACTGTTTTATCCATTCGGGACCAAAACAGTGAACATGTTTGCTGTTCATGGTATTCATCGCACAGCCGTCACTGTCAATGCAGATTAAATACTCTTTTTCTTTTCTATCCTCCACTTTTTAACACTCCTTAAAAACGGGTATCTAACATTCCGCAGAAAGAATCCACCGGGTCAATACCCATAAATTCAGAACGTCCCATCAATTTTTCCACTAAGGCATCTAAGGTATGCTCATTTTTGTCATAACAGTTGATATAGGTCTTAATCTGTGGAACATCTGCTAAATGGAAAGGACTCGCAATAGAGATAAAAATGGTTGGTAATTCATGCACATACCATGGAATATCCGGTGTCCCCTTACTCATCTTCCAGTTGATACGCTGTGTAACACCAAACATATTGGTAACTTCCGCAAGCTGGATAATCAAATCATAGTTATCTGTAATGGAACTGATAGGGGCTTTTCCGGCATACATATTCAACATCATCTTTCCTGCCTCTTCTTCCGGTGCCTTTAAAATCTTATCCATCATGGATTCATAGATGGTTACCTCAAATCCCTCTTTTTCTAACAATTCCTTTAAATATTCCACCGGTTTTTTCTTACTCTTTCCACCTATCATAAAGGCAAATGGATTCGGTGTCTCCTGCGGCACTAACAGAATTCTCTTATGCTCCTTGGTAGAGAGTGGAAGGGGCGATTTCCCCACATTTTTCACAAGGGTAATTGCCTTATCGGATACTTCTTTTGCAATCTCTTTGAATTCTTCACTTCCAATCACGCTTAACCCTTCTTTTGGAGGAACAATCTCTGTCTTTTTCTTCTTATGAAGTCCTAAATAGGCTTTGATACCAAGAATTCTACGGAGTGCATCTTCTAAGCGTTCCTCCGTAATGATTCCCTGCTCATATCCGTCCATCATATATTTAAAATCTTCTTCCGGATCATTAAAGAATAAGAACATATCACAACCGGCAGCGATTGCCGTTGGAAGTATCTTACTTCTTTTCATTACGGAAGTCATTCCTACCATATGGGAGGCATCGGTTACCACCATACCGTTGAATCCGAGCTTTCCTTTTAACAAATCGTTTATCAGCTCTTTTGAAAGGGTTGCCGGGAGTAAATCTTCGTCTTCTAAGGTTGGATGGAAATATTTCTGATAGGATGGCAGCATAATATGACCTGCCATAACGGTGTGCACTCCGGCTTCAATCATGCCACTGTATACCTTTCCAAAGGTCTCATCCCATTCTTCGGTGGAGTAGGTATTTACAGAATTGCTCAGATGCTGGTCTCTTTCATCAATTCCATCTCCCGGAAAATGTTTCATGGCACAGACCATATTGCTCTCCATAAAACCTTTCATATATGCTTTGGACATTTCTAAGACACGCTCCGGGTCATCTCCAAAGGTTCTCGCAGAAATAATCGGATTCCTCCAGTTGCGGTTGATATCCGTAATCGGTGCAAAAGACCAGTTGCATCCAAGTGCTGCCGCCTCAATTCCCGATACACGTCCCATTTCATAGGCATATTTCGGGTCATTCGTCGCCCCTATTTTTACTTCTAAACCTATCTCTGTTCCATCGGTACAGGCTCCATTGCCTCCGGCTTCCGTATTTGCTGCAATCAACAGCGGAATTTTGGAATTTTCCTGTAAAATACGGTTCTGTTCATGGACTTCCTCTGCCGTCCCCGGATTATAGCGGACAGCTCCGATTTTATAGCGTTCTAACACATCTTTTAGATATTCCTCACTCCTGTCAGAACCCATATTGACAAAGAGCTGTCCTATCTTTTCTTCTTTTGTCATACCTGCAATGGTATCTTCTACCCACTTGATTGCTTCGTCATTTAAATAGTATGGTTTTTCTCTTAAATTTACTTTTTCCATGCCCTTTCCTTTCTCTATTAATATCTATACTCCTGAATACGCTAAAAATCCGCCGTCTACCGGAATGACTGCCCCGGTAATAAATCCCGATGCTTCGTTGTTCAGTAGGAATAACAGAGTTCCAATCAATTCCTCCGTCTCACCAAATCTTCCCATCGGTGTTGCCGCTAAAATCTTTCCGGTACGGGGAGTGGGACTTCCATCCTTTTCAAATAAAAGTTCTTTGTTCTGCTTAGTAGAAAAGAATCCCGGTGCAATTCCATTGACACGGATACCGCATTTGGAAAAATGGACTGCAAGCCACTGAGTAAAGTTAGAGACTGCTGCTTTTGCTCCACTGTATGCAGGAATTTTCGTAAGAGGTGCATAGGCATTCATGGAAGAAATGTTAATGATATTACAGCCACTTCTATCAATCATATCCTTTGCAAACTCCTGAGTCGGAAGAAGGGTTCCGATAAAATTCAAATTAAATACGAATTCTACTCCGCTTTGTTCTAAATCAAAAAAGCTCTTTTCGCCTTCCCTTATCTCTTCTTTGCAAAAATATTCCTGGTCAGTGGTTGCTCTTGGATGATTGCCTCCTGCTCCGTTAATCAAAATGTCACACGCACCAAAATCACTTAAAATCTCCTCATGTGCTTTTTTCAGACTTTCTTTTTGCAGTACATTTGCTTCATACCCTTTTGCCTGATAGCCTTCTGCTCTGATTTCTTCTGCTGTCTTTTCTGCTGTTTCTTTATTCAAATCCAAAAGAGCCACCTTT
>JBJELL010000094.1:0-3551 GCA_051879115.1 Lachnospiraceae bacterium | reverse complement strand
TTGGCATTCCCGCACAAGATGCCGGCAATTCTTCCGGCAGCGATATTGATAGCACTGTTTTTAACTTTCATAGCAAGACCGATTGCAGTTTTTGGAATCCTGCTTCCCTTCCGTTGCAGTATTCGCCAGTGTACCTTAGTGTCATGGTCGGGACTTCGTGGAGCAGCTTCTATCGTGTTTGCCATTATGGTCATTGCAAGCGGGGGAGATATCTCCTTTGACCTCTTTCATATCGTATTTACCGTGGCACTTTTATCGGTAGCATTTCAGGGAACGCTGATACCGGCATTGGCAAAAAAACTGGATATGGTAGACGATTCAGCAGATGTTAAGAAGACATTCAACGACTATCAGGAAGAGTCGGCAATGACGTTAATGCGAATGTATATTCCGAAAGGACATAACTGGGAAAACCGACGGATTCGTGAGGTGGGGATTCCTACCGGAGCATTGGCACTTATGATAAAAAGAGATGGAGATACCATGATTCCAAACGGAGATACGAAGATTTTAGCAGAGGACAGTGTCATCTTAAGTATCCCTGCCTATGAATCAAAGGAAAATGAAAATTTAGAAGAAGTCATCATTGACAAAGACCATGATTGGTGTAATTGTTCTATTCAGGAGCTGAATCTTCCTCAGAATCAGTTGATAGCCCTTATCAAACGGGAGGAAGAAAATGTAATTCCAAGTGGAGGAACTGTCATTCAGGAAGGGGATATTGTAGTCCTTTACAAATAGAAAATGTAGGATAAGCTGTCATTTTTTTGAAAAAATGCAAGATTTTAGTCATAAAAAGGAAGACGCAGGCATAAACTGACAAGAAAGAATTCTTGGAGTTATTATGCAGGATTATTACAGATTTATTAATGAACCACTGCCATATTCTTATAAGGCAATGGAACCCTACATTGACATTCAGACCATGTATCTGCACCATGATAAGCACTTGCAGACCTATGTGGACAATCTGAACAAGGTATTATCAGACTATCCCTTTTTACAGAATTTTACATTAGAGCAATTACTCTCCAATTTAGAGAGTATTCCCTTAGAAATACGGGAGGGAGTAAAAAACAATGCCGGAGGAGTCTATAATCACCGATTTTATTTTATGGGTTTAAAGAATCCGTCAAAACGCAGACCATCGGGAAGTCTGGAACAAGAAATAGAACGTGATTTTGGAAGTTATGAAGAATTTCAAAAGGAATTTAAGGAAAAAGCCCTTGCTGTTTTTGGTTCGGGATATGCATGGCTTGTGGCGGACTTAGGAGGAGATTTAAAGATTGTGCCAACGGCAAATCAGGATACACCTTTGGCAGAAAACCTGATACCGATTTTGAATATTGATGTGTGGGAACATGCCTATTATCTTAAACATCACAATTTAAGAAAAGACTATATAGACGACTGGTTTATGGTGGTAAACTGGGATTTCGCTCAGGAAAATTACGATAAAAGCAAAAGACAAAGAAGATAAATATAAAGCAGTAGAGAAAGGATGGAGATTGTGGAGTTATCAGTTCTGGTTTTGAAAAAATTCAAAGATACGGTAGAACGAATTCTGCATGTGCCGGGCAATTATACAGGAAAAGTATTAGAGATGACCGTGGCAGCAGATAACAGTCTTACCAAAGAAGAGTTAAGCGGGCTGCTGCCACAGCTTTTGAAAGCCTTGAAAATGCATAGCAAGATATTTCAAAATGTGAGATTTAATTATGTCTTATGGACATCGGATGATAAAATCACGAATCAAGTCTGCCCGATGATGAGTGCTCTGTTAGATTCCTTTTATGAGAACTATGAGTGTGTAAAAGAAGAAAAGCATTTAGAAAAGTTAGCGGCATATCTGAAAAAATTTCATGCAAGATCAAAGCTGATAATTGTGCTGACCGACGGGACATACAGGGTAGGAAGTAAGGAAGAGTTAAGGCAGGAGATGGAGCCGTTTTTAGGAAAAAAGCTGATGTTTGTAGTGTACAAAGGAGAAGAAATCAAGATAGAATATAGAAATCTTTCCTTGTCATAGAGAGTAGAGGAGGCAGAAGAGAAATGACAAAAAGAGAACGAGAAGTAACGGATTTAGCAGAGATTACAGAGATATTAGACAAATCAAAAATTGTACATATGGGACTCTGCGATGGCGATCAGCCCTATGTGGTACCGATGAATTATGGATATCTTATGGAAGACGGAGAACTGACTTTGTATGTACATGGAGCTAAGACTGGATATAAATATGACCTTATCCGCAAAAATCCGAAGGTTTCCTTTGAGATGGACTGCGATGTTGCCCCGTTTGAAGGGAAAGTTGCATGTCAGTATGGAACCACCTATTCGAGCATCATGGGAAAAGGAAGAGCGGAAATTGTTGAAGATGTACAGGAAAAGATGAGAGCGCTGACAATTCTTATGAAGACCCAGACGGGAAAAGATTTTATATTTAATGAACAGCTTGTTTCCATTGTAAATGTGATTAAAATAACGGTATCAGAATACACAGCGAAAAAGAGACCGCTTCCGCCGGCATTGTAAACGTAAGACAGGGTTGTGGCGCTAATTAGTGCCACAACCCTGTCTTTAGTCGGTAACGGCAACGACAAAGTTTTCAAAAGCAGTTATCATTTTTGGGTGATGAATCACAAAATGAATCGTCGGAGCTTTGTTTTTAGAAAGCATTACCCAGGTTCCCTCGTGAATCTGAATCTGAATATTACGGAAAGCATGTCCCGTCTGCGTCTTTACCGTGTAATTAGAATGAGTGAGGGAATACTCTTTTGTCAAATTTAAATGTTTTAGGTATTCTTCATAGGTGTAAAGAATCTCCTTTTCATAGAAGGCACCTGAAAGAGAGAGTGCCATAGGATAGCGGGCAAACTCTTCTTCGGACAATTCTAAAACCTCATCTACGACAGAGTTTTTCTCCAATATGTTTTCTAATAGATGTCTTTGTTCTTTTGCATAGACCAATAGATTTGATATGTCAGCTTCAGGTACAAGATTGCGTTTTAATATATCCGATAGAAGTTCTTCGGATATGGTATATATCGGAAGTGAGGAGAGGATATTGTAACGGTTTCCCTCTGTTAAAGAATCCTTATTTAAAAAACTGGTGTAAATATGTTCCGTATCCTTACGGTAGATATCCATTAATGGCTGTGCTTTTGTAAGGAGATGTTTTGCTTTTTTCTTATAATAGGATACCTCCTCTTTGTTCGTGGTCAGGTAATATTTACCATCATCGTGAAATCCATTGATACATTCTCCTGCCAATGCGGCATGACCTGAGACATAGTTAAAATGGCAGTAGACACTGTTGTGGCGACCTTTCAAATAATAGGGAGATATCTGCCCTGTCATATAAATCGGAATCCAGGCTTCAAGTCCAAGCATCATTTCATTGAATGGACGGTCGATGTTGTGAATGATATTCAAATGGAGTCCCTTTTTTAGTGACATAGCGATGGCAAACATCCATTTTTTGTCAAAATCCGTATCCTCTGCCATATCAGATAAAGGCATATCGTTGCACATGAATATTGGCTCCGTAG
>JBJELL010000093.1:0-3554 GCA_051879115.1 Lachnospiraceae bacterium | reverse complement strand
AATCCTTGGAGTATTCTCAACAGGTCCTTTTATTCCAAATACAGGATGGAACATCGTATCAGAGGCAATTGCAACCTTTATCTTAGTATTCGCTATCAAAGGTATGGCTCAGGTTGGTGGTATGAACGGACTTCAGGGTAACGTTGCAGTATTCGTAATCATCATGGCATGTGGTATGTCTACAGGTGGTACAACAGGATACGCTATGAACCCAGCCCGTGACTTAGGACCTCGTCTTGCACACGCTTGCTTACCAATTCCTAACAAAGGAAGCTCCAACTGGGGTTATGCAATCGTGCCAATCGTTGGACCAATCATTGGTGCATTAATAGCAGTAGGTGTATACGCAATCATCCCTTGGGCATAAGATTTGCGTAGAAACATAAATATGAAGCAATAAAGAGTTTGAGCAATATTGCATCTGGTTAAAGGATGGAATATTGCTCATCTTTTCTGAAAGGAGTAACAGACATGTATGATGTCGTAATAATTGGAGCAGGGGTATCTGGTAGTGCAATCGCTAGAGAATTATCACGTTACCAGGTAAATGCTTGCGTAGTAGAAAAAGCAGAAGATGTATGTTGTGGTACATCAAAAGCAAATAGTGCTATCGTTCATGCAGGTTTTGACGCAGAGAACGGATCTTTAATGGCAGACTTAAACGTTAAAGGTAATGTAATGATGGAAGATCTTTCTAAAGAGTTAGACTTCTCCTTTAGAAAAAATGGATCTTTAGTAATCTGTCTTTCAGAAGAGGACAGACCAAACTTAGAAGCTCTTTATGAAAGAGGAGTTAAGAATGGCGTTAAAGACCTTAAAATCTTAGAGCATGACGAAGTATTGGCATTAGAGCCAAACGTTACAGATGATGTTGTTGCAGCATTATATGCTCCAACAGGTGGAATTGTATGTCCATTTGAATTGAACATCGCTATGGCTGAAAACGCAGCTACTAATGGCGTTGAGTTCAGATTTAATACAGAAGTAAGAAATATTGTAAAGAAAGACGGTAGCTTCGAGTTAGTAACAAATAACGGAACTATCGCAACAAAATGCGTAGTAAATGCAGCAGGTGTATACGCAGATGTATTCCATAATATGATGAGTTCTAAGAAGATTCATATTACACCAAGACGTGGAGATTACTGCTTATTAGACAAGACAACAGGTGATTTTGTAGATAAGACAATCTTCCAGTTACCAGGAAAATATGGTAAAGGTGTATTAGTTTCTCCTACAATTCACGGAAATACAATCGTAGGACCAACTGCTATTGATATTGAGAATAAAGAAGGAACCAACACTACACAGGAAGGAATTGACGAGTTAATCAACAAAGCTGGTTCAACTGTAAAAGGCTTACCAATTCGTCAGGTTATCACTTCCTTTGCAGGACTTCGTGCACATGAGGACAACCATGAATTCGTAATTGGTGAAGTAGATGAAGCACCGGGATTTTTCGATGCAGCAGGTATCGAGTCTCCAGGTCTGACAAGTTCACCGGCAATCGGAGTACTCGTTGCAGGAATGTTAAAGGATAAATTAAACTTACAGGAAGATCCAACTTTCAATGGAACAAGAAAAGGTGTAACACATCTGAATTCTTGTACAAAAGAAGAAAGAGATGCCTTGATTAAAGAGAATCCGGCTTATGCAAATATGATTTGCCGTTGTGAAATGATTACAGAAGGAGAAATCCTTGATGCAATCCACAGACCACTCGGTGCAACTACATTAGATGGTATCAAACGTCGTACACGTGCTGGTATGGGACGTTGCCAGGCTGGTTTCTGTTCACCAAGACAGATTGAGATTCTTGCAAGAGAATTAGGCGTAGATCAGTCAGAAATTAGAAAATCCGGACGTGATTCCAAGTTCATCGTTGGAACCCCGAAAGACAGATTATAAGGAGGAAGAACAGATGAAAGCATATGATGTGATTATCATTGGTGGTGGTCCTGCAGGTTTAGCAGCAGCAGCATCAGCAAGAAAAAATGGAATCGAGAGCATCCTGATTTTAGAGCGTGACCATGAGTTAGGTGGAATCTTAAATCAGTGTATCCATAATGGTTTCGGTCTTCATACTTTCAAAGAGGAGTTAACAGGACCGGAATACGCAAGACGTTTTATTGAGCAGGTAGAAGAACTTGGAATTGAGTACAAGTTAAATACCATGGTTATGGACATTAGTTCAGATAAAGTAATTACTGCAATGAACCGTGAAGAAGGAATGTTTGAACTTCAGGCTAAGGCAGTAATCTTAGCAATGGGATGTAGAGAGCGTTCCAAAGGTGCTTTAAATATTCCAGGATACAGACCGGCTGGTATTTACTCCGCTGGTACAGCACAGAGATTGGTTAATATCGAAGGATTCTTACCAGGACGTGAAGTTGTTATCTTAGGTTCCGGTGATATCGGACTTATCATGGCAAGACGTATGACATTTGAAGGTGCAAACGTTAAGGTTGTAGCTGAGTTAATGCCATATTCTGGTGGATTAAAACGTAACATCGTTCAGTGTCTGAATGATTACGATATTCCTTTGAAACTGAGCCATACTGTTATTGATATTAAAGGTAAAGAAAGAGTAGAGGGAATTACAATTGCAGAAGTAGGTCCAGACAGAAGACCAATTCCTGGAACAGAAGAGTACTATCCATGTGATACATTACTTCTTTCCTGTGGATTAATTCCAGAGAACGATATCGTTAGAGGTTCAGGCGTAGAAATGAGTCCAATTACTTCTGGTGCAGTTGTAAATGAAAGTTTAGAGACAACTGTTGAAGGTGTATTTGCCTGCGGTAACGTTCTTCACGTACATGACTTAGTAGACTTCGTATCTGAAGAAGCTGCTATGGCTGGTAAATCTGCAGCAGATTATGTTCTTGGTAAAATCAAGAGAGATACTGATACACCAGATGTTAAGATTGTTGCAACAGATGGAGTTCGCTATACAGTACCAAGCGTAATCAATGTTGATCGTATGGATGGTGATTCCATCGTAAGATTCCGTGTTGGAGATGTTTACAAGAACCACTATGTAAGCGTTTACTTAAATGACGAGCGTATCTTACATAGAAAGAAACAGGTTATGGCACCAGGCGAAATGGAGAACGTTGTTCTCAAGAAAGATCAGCTTGCAGCAGTAGATGGTCTGAATACCATTACAGTAAAACTTGAGGAGGCGTAAGAATGGAAACAAGAAATTTAATTTGTATCGGATGTCCGATGGGTTGTCCTCTTACTGTAACCATGGAGAATGGCGAAGTTAAGGATGTAACAGGAAATACTTGTAAACGTGGTGACGATTACGCTAGAAAAGAAGTAACAAATCCTACAAGAATTGTTACAAGTTCTGTAATCGTTGAAGGCGGTACAATCGCAGCTGTATCTGTTAAAACAAAATCAGATATTCCAAAAGGAAAAATCTTTGATGTATGTAAAGCATTAAAGGGTGTATCTGTACCAGCTCCAGTTAAAATCGGTGATGTTATCATCAAAGATGTTGCTGGAACAGGCGTAGAAATTGTTGCTACAAAACAGGTAGACAAGGC
>JBJELL010000092.1:0-3577 GCA_051879115.1 Lachnospiraceae bacterium | reverse complement strand
TGTTGCAAATGCAGAAGAAACAGGAATCATAGCACCATATAAGAATCAGGTGGAAGCTTTGGAAAGAGAGATTAAGGATATAGACGCGGCCACGGTACATAAGTTTCAAGGCAGAGAAAAAGATACGATTATCATATCAACGGTAGATGATGAAATTTCAGATTTTGCAGATGATCCTTATTTAATTAATGTGGCGGTTTCAAGAGCAAAAAAGAATCTGTTGTTGGTTGTTACAGGGAATGAGCAGGCAAAAGAACGAAATATAATAGATTTGATAGACTATATTCAATATAATAATTTTGAGGTTACTGACAGCAAAATATATTCCATTTTTGATTACTTATACAAACAATATACAGAAGAGAGAAAGGCCTATTTGCAAAAGCATAAGAAAATTTCGGAATATGATTCGGAAAATCTGATGTATTCGTTAATCGAAGAGATTATTGCTGAGGACGAGTATTCAAGTCTGGATGTTGTTTGCCATTTTCCGATGAATATGTTAATCAGGAATCCGGAATTATTAAATGAACAAGAGTGCCGATATGCAATGAATCCTGCTACCCATATAGATTTTTTGTTGTATAACAGAATTGGTAAAAAGCCTGTGTTGGCAATTGAAGTTGATGGATATGAATATCACAAGGAAGATACTGTGCAGGATTTACGAGATTCGCTGAAGAATCATATATTGGAGTTATATGAAGTTCCATTATTGAGATTTAAGACAAATGGTAGTGGTGAGAGAGAGAAAATTGTAGAGATGCTGGATAAACTGCTTGGATAGCAGACGGAAGGTACATATAATTTTAAAGCCTGTGATGAGTGCTGAGCCGGCTTATGGTCTTATGGCGGTGAATGCGTTAGACATTTAAGTCTGGACATATAAATATATTTTTCCCTTGTACATTCAATCCGTCGGACGTATAATAGTACTACAAAGCAATATCCTGAAAAAGCAGGATATTTCATCTAAAAAGGAGGTACTTTATTATGGAACAAAAATTTTATGTATGTGAACACTGTGGCAACATCATTGCTATGGTAAAAGAATCCGGTGTGCCGGTAATGTGCTGTGGACAGAAAATGACAGAAATCATTCCGGGAACAACAGATGCAGCAGTAGAAAAACACATACCGGTATATGAAGTAAAAGACGGAAAGGTATGCGTAACCGTTGGAGAAGTAGAACATCCAATGATTCCGGAACACTACATCGAGTGGGTATCTATTCAGACCAATAAAGGAAATCAGCGAAAAGCTCTTTCTCCGGGAGAAAAACCGGAAGTCTGTTTTGCAATCTGTGAGGACGAGGTAGTAGAGGCAGTATATGCATACTGTAATCTTCACGGACTTTGGAAAAAGTAAACCGGAAGATTTTAGACCGGCCTATGAATTCTGACAAGTGCAGATTTGTAGTGAATACATACTATTTTAAAGGATGCTACATTTAGTAGCATTCTTTTTTTGGTCTGTAAATAAAAGTTAGCAGATATTGCAGAAAGGTTTGACAATCCTTCCGTACTTTTTTAGTATTATAAATGCAAATTTATGAAATTACCTACGGAGGAACCCCAACAATGAAAAAACTAAGCAGACAAAGAATCCTTATGCTGGTGCTGTTACTACTATTTGCAGTACTTGTCATAGTTACATTTCAGACCCCGGGACAAGTCACAGATTTAGAAAACTACAAACCCAGGGTATATGCAACCCCGCTTGCTTTACTCCCACCGATTATTGCCATCGGTTTAGCACTGATAACCAAAGAAGTATATTCTTCTCTTTTTGTAGGAATATTAACAGGCGGATTGCTCTATTCTAATTTTAATTTAGAGTTAATGATACAGACGATTTTCTTTAACGAAGACGGCGGAATGATTTACAAGCTGGCAGATGGCTGGAACATGGGAATTTTAGTATTCCTTGTAGTTTTGGGAATCTTAGTATCCGTAATGAACAAAGTCGGCGGTTCGGCAGCCTTTGGCGAATGGGCATCTAAGCGGATTAAGACCAGAGTCGGAGCACAGCTTGCCACAATGGCATTGGGTATCATGATATTCGTAGATGACTATTTTAACTGTCTGACCGTTGGAAACGTCATGCGTCCGGTTACGGATAAGCATAAGATTTCCAGAGCAAAACTGGCATATATCATCGATTCTACCGCGGCTCCGGTCTGCATTATTGCACCAATCAGCTCCTGGGCGGCGGCAGTTACCTCATCTGTTCCGGAAGGGGCAGGAATCAATGGATTTATGACATTTTTAAAGACGATACCATACAATTACTATGCATTGTTTACCTTAATCGGAGTATTTTTCTTTACGGTTAATAAAATAGATATCGGATTGATGAAAAAACATGAGATCAATGCCATGAACGGAGATTTGTTTACCACACCGGAGAGACCATTTGCAGAATCGGAAGAGACACCGATAAATACGAAAGGAAAGGTCATAGACCTGATTTTGCCGGTACTGGTACTGATTGTTGCCTGCATTATCAGTATGCTCTATACAGGTGGATTTTTTGAAGGAGTCAATTTTGTAGAAGCCTTTGCAAATTCAGACGCATCGGTAGGTCTGGTCATGGGTTCTTTTATTGCACTTATCTTTACTTTTGTTTTTTATATGTTTCGTGAAGTCATTACTTTTGGAGAATTTATGGAGTGTATTCCGGAAGGATTTAAGATGATGGTTTCATCCATTTTGATTCTCACCTTTGCATGGACGCTGTCAGGAGTAACAGGTCTGCTAGGTGCCAATACCTATGTGGCAGCATTGGTAGGCGGTTCGGCGGCAGCTATGAAAATGTTTCTGCCGGCGATTATTTTCCTTGTGGCATTGGGACTGGCTTTTGCAACCGGAACTTCATGGGGAACCTTTGGAATCCTGATACCGATTGTCATGGGAGTATTTTCGAGCGGAGAAATGATGGTAATTTCCATTGCAGCCTGCTTAGCAGGGGCGGTCTGTGGAGACCATTGTTCCCCGATATCCGATACCACGATTTTAGCTTCGGCAGGAGGGCAGTGCCACCATGTAAATCACGTATCCACACAGCTTCCTTATGCCCTGATGATTGCAGCAGTGTCTTTTGTCAGCTATATGATAGCGGGACTGACGGAAAATGTGATACTGAGTCTGGTAGCAGGTCTGGTAATTCTGTTTATCGTACTGTTTGCCGTAAAATATTTCGCTAGTGCAGAAAAAAGTACACCGGATGAAAAAATAACAGCAGAATAGATGATGTGAACGAAACGGGACTGTCGCACGAATTATGTACTACTGCTGATAGAATCAGTTACCGGAAGATGAAATTTATTTTGAATTTATCATGGATTTTTTCGATAATATGTGGTATTCCGTTACCACCATGCTAAAATTTCTAGGAATATGTCTGTCTATCTGTGATAATGTGTGTCTTTTCAACATTCAACAGATTTTCTAAGAAGTCCGTCTAATGAAGACAGCTTGTAACGGCTTTCGTGACTTTCTTAGCAGATGCATGAGCAAAACTAAATGCCGTGGTCAACTGTTTGAGACTCATAACCTAAAAAGGTCTATGAAGTTTC
>JBJELL010000091.1:0-3584 GCA_051879115.1 Lachnospiraceae bacterium | reverse complement strand
GCCCATTTCCCTTCTAATAGTAACATTTATTCCGTTTTTTTCAAGTTTATTTTTGAAATTCCGGATAACCTGTTGATTAGATTGTACATAATCACGCTCTTTTATCGGATTTACCGGTATTAAATTCACATGACAATTCATACCGCAAATCAGTGCACTCAGCTCATCTGCATCCTCTTTCGTATCATTTACTCCCCCTACGAGACTATACTCAAAAGTAATTCTTCTTCCTGTCTTTTCAAAATAATATTTACAGGCATCTATTACCTCATGAATATCATATTTATTTGCCACCGGCATTAATTCTTTCCGCTTCTTCTGGTTAGAAGCGTGAAGAGATAATGCTAAGGTTATCTGTAATTTTTCCTCTGCAAGCTGCCGGATTCGCGGTACGATTCCACAGGTGGACACTGTCAGATTTCTCTGACTGATATGAATTCCGTTTTCATCCGTTAAAAGTTCTATGAATTTCAAAAGATTTTCGTAGTTATCCAAAGGCTCTCCGGTTCCCATTACCACCACATTGGAGATGCGTTCATCAATATCCCTGCTGATACGGTAAATCTGTTCTAACATCTCTCCCGGTGTCAGACCTCTTACCAGCCCATCCAGGGTAGACGCACAAAAACGGCAGCCCATCCGACATCCTACCTGAGAGGAAATACAGACAGAATTGCCATGCTTATAACGCATCAGAACACTCTCTATCATATTTCCATCCTGAAGACGGAAGAGATATTTTTTCGTACCGTCTAATTGGGAAGTCTGAATCTCAACCGGCTCTAAAATAGTAAGTCTGGCATGTTCTTTTAATTTCTCCCGAAGGGATTTTGACAGATTTGTCATCTCTTCCCAGTCGCAAACCTGTTTTTCATGTAGCCACTGATAGAGCTGTTTTGCACGGAATGCCTTCTCTCCTATAGATTCCATGAACTCCTGCAACTCTTTTAAATTTAATGATTTGATTTCTGTTTTTTCACTCATATATGTATCTTATCTCGTATCTTATTTCTTTCTAAATCCCGCAATAAAAAAGCCGTCATTTCCCTGCTCTCCCGGAAAAATCTGTTTCTGTGAAATCAGCTCCAATTCCGGGAAATGTTCTGCTAACCATGCTGCATTTTCTTCGTTTTCTGCTCTGTGTATCGTACAGGTACTGTAGATGAGCTTTCCCTGAGGTTTTACATAGCGGACTGCTGTTTCTAGAATCTCTCTTTGCAGTCTTACAAGCTCTGCTTCCTTTTCCTTCGTCATCTTATACTTGATATCTTTTTTCTTTCCTATGACACCCAGACCGGAACAGGGTAAATCCGCAATGACAATATCCGCTTTTTCTTCCATAGCAGCATCGAAGATTCTAGCGTCGGCACACTCTGCCTCCATATTTGTCACCTTGCATCTTCGGATATTTTCCTCTATCAATGCCACCTTATAAGGAGTCAAATCCCTTGCAATGACCCTGCCTGTTCCCTGCATAAGCTGTGCCATATGGATGCTCTTTCCACCCGGTGCAGCACAGACATCCAGAATCAAATTTCCTTTCTGCGGATCTGCGGTTCTTGCCACCATCATAGAACTGATGTCCTGAATATAGAAATATCCTTTGCGAAAAGCCGATATCTTATTCAGATAATCATAGCCGGAAATATAGAGGGCTTCCTCTATTTCTTTACTTTCCGTTACTGCTATACCTTCCTCTGTCAATTCCTTTATCAGTGCTTCCTTTGTAATCTGCTCGGTATTCACACGGATACAGGTTGGTTTTTCTTCTAAGAAAACCTGTGCTATCTTCTTTGTTATTTCTCTGCCGTATT
This sequence comes from Lachnospiraceae bacterium, assembly GCA_051879115.1. Taxonomy (GTDB): domain Bacteria; phylum Bacillota; class Clostridia; order Lachnospirales; family Lachnospiraceae; genus Maccoyibacter. Next base: position 1,770 of record JBJELL010000091.1, on the reverse strand, counting down.
CCTCCTCCCACTGGCATACGAGCCATTCCGGTAAGGAATACATGACAGACAGATAGGATACCCACTCTGTTTCCTCTGACGGATAGGTAATATTCTCTTTGTTTCTTGCAACATTGCGAAGAACTCCATTGACAAATCCTTTTAAGGTAGCAAATCCTCGTTTTCCTGCCAGTTTTACCGCCTCATTACAGGCTGCCGAATCGGGAACTGCATCCATAAAACAAATTTGATAGACTCCGCTTCTTAGTATACAGCGGATGACTGGTTTCATTTTATGAACCTTCGTCTTAGAAAATGCATTGAGAATATAATCAATCCGAATCATATTTTCCAACGTGCCTTCTACAAGTCTTGTTATAAAGGCACGTTCCTGTTTTTCTAAATACTGGTATTTATCTAAAGTATTTTTCAATGCAATATGACTGTATTCGCCGTCCCTTGTTACAGCAAGCAAAACATCCAAAGCAAGTTCTCTGGGACTGCACTCCTTAGTCATCGTCTCTTCCTCCGAATAATATCACAAGACGCAGTAACTGTAAGATTGCCGCTGCTGCACTTGCCACATAGGTCAGTGCCGCTGCTCCTAAGACCTTTTTCGTATAACGCAGTTCCTCATCCTGAAGCATATTCGTAGAACCAAGAATCTGTACTGCACGGTTCGAGGCATTGAACTCTACCGGAAGCGTAACAATCTGAAATAATACTGCTAAGGAAAAAAAGATAATTCCAAGCTGCACTAAAAAAGAACCGGTACTGCTGCTAAATAACAGACCAATAATAATCAAAGGCCATGCCATCGTAGAACCAAAGTTTGCCACCGGAACTAGCATTCCTCTTAAAACCAGTGGAAAATATCCGGTCTGATGCTGAATCGCATGACCGCACTCATGAGCTGCCACACCGATTGCGGCTACAGAAGTACTTCCATATACACTGTCAGAAAGATTCAATACCTTTGTCTTTGGATTATAGTGGTCTGTCAGATTTCCTGAAATATGTCCCACTCTTACATCGTAGATTCCTGCATTTTTTAAAATACGCTCTGCCGCCTCGGCTCCTGTCAGCCCAGACATACTTCTATATTTTGAATACTTTGCATAGGTTGTCTTGACTTTCGCCGATGCCATCAAACAGATAATGGCTCCAATTACTACTAAAATATAAGTTGGATCCCACCAATAGTACATAAAAATTCCTCCTATATCTAACCTTTATTTGGGTGTTCTCCAAGGCATTCCCCCTCTTGTATCTGCACACCGCAGAGAAATGCCTCAGTGGTCATTCGCTTCTTTCCCTCTAACTGTAATTCCGTTGGAACTAAGATACCATCTTTTGTCTGTATTCCAAAACTGTTCTTTCCAAGTCTTACCACGGTCCCCACCTTTGTAGGGTCGCCGCCCTCCTTAACCTTGGCTTTCCAGATTTTTAAAGTTTTTCCATTGTAATAAGTAAAGGTGCTCGGCCATGGATTTAATCCCCGCACCAGTCTTTCTAATTCTACTGCCGATTTGGAAAAATCCAGTTCTCCAAAGGATTTTTTTATTAATCCTACCTGGGTTGCCTCTTCGTGATTCTGCGGAGTGAACTCTGCCGTTCCATCCTCTAGTGCCTGCAAAGTCTTTACGGCAAGTGCCGCTCCCACTTCTGCAAGACGGTCAAAGAGACTTCCTCCCGTCTCATCGTTGGCTAGTTCTACTTCCTCTTTTAAAATCATGTCTCCGGTATCAAGTCCCTCATCCATGCGCATGGTGGTGACACCGCTGACTTTAT
>JBJELL010000090.1:0-3594 GCA_051879115.1 Lachnospiraceae bacterium | reverse complement strand
AGAATAGAGGTTTTAAAAAAAGACATTGATATGTTGGATATCAATATACAAAATTATAATCAAAAATATCAGGAAATAGAGATTTTCTTAGAGCAAAATAAAAACACAGAACAGCTTCAGGCTAAGAAAAAACACCTCGAGGAACTGTGCAATTTACAAAAGAGACAGGGTGTTACAGATTATAAAGCACTGGTAAACAGTTTTAGTGAAAAAGCATTTAAGGTATTCAGTGAACCTTTGATAGATGCCTGTATGAAGATGTTAAAAGAGACAAAGGTGGAACGCAGGGACATCCCATATATGAGACAGGCAACCATTGATTACATTATTCAGGGAGGAAAATGTATTTGTGGAAATCCTATTTGTGAAGGAAACGATGCATTTCTCTGCCTGATGGAACAGCGCAAATATCTCTATCCGGCAGACATAGGTTCGATTTTAGGAGATTTCGAGAGAAGTGCAAGCCGTTGGAAAAGGAAAAATGCAGAAGTAAGTAAGGAGCTTAAGGATGCTGCACAAAGGGCAGACTACAGTATTCGGGAATATAACGATACCTTGAATCGTTATATAGCTCTGGAAAAACGTCTGGATGAACATATTGATTTTGCAGAGAAGAAGGAGAAACAAAGGTTCTTTAAAAGGGAAATGGAGCGTTTTTCCAGAGAAAAAGGAGAGAAAAAAGGGGAAATAGAAAATTATCGGAAACGCTATTATAATATCGAAAAAGAAATGCAGACATTGGAGGCAAAAGATGCAGAAAATAAGCGATGGAGAAGTCGTTTGGAATTAGCGGAAGAATTATATCAAAAGTTAGAAAAAGAATTTTCTGTACAGGAACAGAAAATTTTTCTGGAATTGAATCAGCAGATACAGGAAAACTTTGGACGAATGTTTAATGCCAAAGATAAAAAAATTGAATTAACACCTAATTATGATATACAGATGCTTTATCGGACCAATGAAGGCTACCGGGAGGAGAAGAATCTTTCTGAGGGTGAGAAGATTGCCCGTAATTTTGCATTTATTGTAACAATTATGGATTTTAGCAGAAAAAAGAAAGCTGAAAGAAAAGGAATAGATTTAGATGGAAGTGATACACTTCCGATTGTGTTAGACGGCCCGTTTTCTAAATTAGGTGATGAAAATATTGAATTAATAGCAAAAGTTTTGCCGGAAGTCTCAGAGCAGGTAATTATTTTTATGTTAAAAAAGGACTGGTCTTATACAAAACTGGATGAATATGTGGGATGTGCGTATAACATTGATAAGAAGGCGGAGGAATCCTTTGCATCAATTAATAAAGTAGAAGGGAGGATATTATAATGGCAGAGTTTGAGTTTTTTAGAAAAGAGTATAAGTTTCAGGGAAAACACGCCAGGATGGTCAGTGAAATGTGGGCACTGAATGACTATGAACATACATACTTCAAAAGATTGCTGGATTTATATATTGTGGCAGCAGTTATAGGATTTCGGATTGACAGAAAAGCAGAGAGAGATGATGCACCTATTGAAGAGAGAAAAATTTTCGGTGAGCAGATGTCCGGTGCCAAAGAAGAGTTGGACTTTATTATGCAGATGATGATTATGTTGGAATCTGCGGCAGAAGAAGATCATGAGCAATGTATCAAAAGGGCTTTTCGCGGAGTAGAGACTAAAGAAGAATTCGACCATTATAATAAAATGTTTGAATCCTATATGTTAGGAGGAGTGGAAGAACTCTATGAAAGACTTGTCATACAGCAGTCGGAAGTTGGTGCAGATTATGCGGATGACAAGACGGAGCGGTTAATGGCATTATTTGAAAGATTTACACCCGAAAAATTATAAATTAAATTTATTAAAATAGTCAAAAAATATTTACAGAAAATGGAAGTTCGGTTATAATAAATATGCATTATATTATACCAAGGAATAATTGGTTTCTACAGTATGGTAGAACACCAAAAAGCTCTAATCCCACTCCATCTCTGGAGTGGGATTATCTTTTATCAAAAGTCCTAAAAGGTTCTAAGGAGGAAATGTTATGGAAACAAAAAACACACAAAGTAAAATGCAGCACAAAAACTATAGAATTGGCTTGGATATTGGTATCACATCCGTAGGCTGGGCAGTCTTAGAGAATAACAGTCAGGATGAACCAATTCGGATTCTGGAATTGGGTGTTCGCATATTTGATGCAGCAGAAGTGCCAAAGACCGGAGAGGCATTGGCAGCGGCCAGACGTGATGCAAGGACGACAAGAAGGAGACTTCGTAGAAGAAGACATCGTTTGGATCGCATTAAATGGCTGTTTGAACAGGAAGGACTAATTGATATTGAAAAATTCATGGAGCGTTATCATAAACCTGACCTGCCTGATGTATATCAGTTGCGATATGAGGGATTAGAACGAAAATTAAAAGACGAGGAGTTTGCACAGGTATTGCTTCATATTGCAAAGCATAGAGGATTTCGTTCTACGAGAAAATCCGAGTTAAAAGAAGGGGACAACGGAAAGGTTTTAAAGGCGATAAAAGAGAATCAGAAACGCATGGAAGAATGCGGCTACCGAACAGTTGGTGAAATGATTTATAAAGATAAAGAATTTCGTACAAATTGTGAATGGTTAGAAGAAGGCTATCAGCTTACACCTCGTAATAGAACCGATGATTACAGGCATACCATGCTTCGTGATTTATTAGAGGAAGAGGTTCATGTACTATTTGATTGTCAAAGAAAATTTAAAAATGAAAAAGCAACAGAGGATTTGGAAGAGAAATTTTTAGAAATTATGCTCAGTCAGCGCTCCTTTGATTTAGGACCGGGAAATCAGCCGGATGGAACACCGAGTCCTTATGCGATGAATGGATTTGAAGACAGGGTAGGACTTTGTACCTTTGAGCGTGAAGCAGGAGAGCGGCGTGCTGCAAAGGCGACTTATACAGCAGAGCTCTTTGTTGCATTGCAAAAAATTAATCATTTGAAGTTAGTACATATGGATGGTACATCCAGAAATCTGACAAAAGAAGAACGGGAAAAGGTATTAGAACTGTTACATTCTAAAAAAGAGGTAAAATATGCAGCAGTCCGTAGAAAATTAAATCTAGAGAATGCAGAAAAATTCAATACTCTAAATTATACGGCAAAACGAAAGGGAAAAGAGGAAACAGAAGGTTCCATCAATGAAGAGGATATTATTAAATCCGTGGAAAATACAAAGTTTATCAGTATGTCGAACTGTTATGAGTATCGAAATAGATTAAAAAGTTATTTAGAGCATTTATCTGCTGAAGAAGAAAGAGAATTATTAGATAAAGTGGGTACAATACTGACTTTTTATAAAAATGATGACAGCCGCAGAAAAGAATTTGAGAAGATAGGGTTACCGGAGGATTTAGGAGAATCTCTTTTAGAACTTACTCCAAGTAAATTTCAGCATCTTTCTTTAAAAGCTATGCAAAAAATAGAACCGTATCTGTTAGATGGTATGACCTATGACAAAGCCTGTGAAGAAGCGGGATACGATTTTAAAAATAATGGACGGGGAAAAAAATCAAAACTGTTAAAAGGAGAACATATTCTTTTTAAATTTAATTTTATTTATCTTTTTAGG
>JBJELL010000089.1:0-3604 GCA_051879115.1 Lachnospiraceae bacterium | reverse complement strand
CCCCAACAGCCAGAACAGCCGGAAAGGACTTCTTTTTTTCTTCTCAATATTCATCTTTTGGTTCCTCCATCTCTTAAAGTAATAATCGTCTAGTTAGTCTTGCATAACTTTTGTCATACAAGACTTACCACAATCTATGTGTGATGTCAATACTTTTTATGGATGGTATTTTTTAACATTTTTCACTGGTCTGTTTTGTCTTTTATTACTCTCTGTTTTTCAATACTTCTGTCATTGGTATTTTCTCTATTCTCCGTTTTAAAAACCAGTTAATGAAAAAATACAACAACAGGACACCGCCGTATATTACTGCATACAACTGCCAGGAAAATTCCAGATTCATACTGCATGAGATATTTGAAATCATCATTGGATACATGGCATCCATAGCTGCCTTAGAAAGTGGAAGACTGACAAGTGCACCTAGTGCCACAATGTAAAAATTACCATTTAGATACAGCTTTTGTATCTCTTTTTTGCGATAACCAAAGATTTTTACCAGCGAAATTCCAAAAGCAAAGCGATCCATCATAACCTTTAACATAAGATACATGACCACTCCGAATATCAATGCAGCAAGCACTACCATCATTATGACCATTGGTGCCATCATATCTACAAATACATCGGAGCTTTCTGCTATCTCTGACTTTGTTGTCACTGCATAGAGTCTTCCCGATGGAATATCCAGCTCTCTATCGGAAAATACCACGTTATAATAATCCTCCTGTACTCCAAAGAGCTCCCTCATACTGTCAATGTCCATAAAAACATAAAATCCTGTAGAATACTGAGTAATGTCAAGTACTTCAAAGACATAGTCCATCTCCTGCTCTTCATCGGTAAGAATTACCTTATCCCCTATTTTCAACCGATATTTCTGTGCCATTGCAGAGGATATGACCCCTTTGCTCTTTCCCTTTTTTATCTCTGCGTCAAAATAGGGATTATCTTTTTTTATACCTAATACGGTAACATCGAGGTTGTAACCAAAGATTTCTTTTTTCAATGTCTTTGCATAACATGCCGTTCCCCCGGTAGGAACCTCTTCTTCGGGGTATTTATAAGTATACATATACTCATACTTCGTATCTGCCTTGTTCTCTATACTGATATTCTCGCATATGACATAACAGTCCACTCCCAGCATCAGAATCAAAAGAGAAATGAACATCCCAAAAACTACCGTAAATCCTGTTCTTGCTTCTCTCATTATCTGCCGTATACGAAAACGCATTAAAAATCCGAGGTTTCCAAGGCGGATATTTTTCCCCCGAATCTGTTTTGTCTCCTTTCGGATTAAGGCTAATGCCGGTTTTGCCAGTTTTCTTCGGATGACCAGATAGTTTACAGCCAGAGATGCCAAAGGCGGCATAGCCAGAGCATAAAAGAACAGATAGGGCGGACAAATGATATCTAATTGAGGGATAGAAAAATATTCATAACAGTCTCTCGTCTGCACGCCGATTCCAAACCTGCCAAGTCCTGCTGCCATACCGATGATGCCTGCGAAAAAGGTAATCAGCACCGGAAGCATCAGATAATGTAAAAGAAGTTCCTTTCTCTTTACCCCCAGAGCATAAAGAGTTCCGATTACACTGCTTTCTTCTTCTATGTTGTGTGCCACAAAAACAGAGATTACATAGGTAAACAACACCATAACAATGACACCTGCCACAAGTCCTGCCGATTTGTTAATTATCTGGTCTGCCGAGGAAGCCTTGATTCTTGGATTGTCTTCTGCCGGAAGAAACTGTACCAGCTTTGAGAGTCCCATGGTATCGCGAACTAACTTTGAATCCACAAAAAGCTGTGCCATACCCTCACTGATTCCCATTTCTTTTTTTAAAGATTCCCTGCAATATTCCCTGAAATACTCATCTTCTATCTCGTCTATGGATATTTCCATATCTTGAAGTTCTTCTTTCAAACGGTCATCTGTCATTCCTTCGGACAGACGGTAAGCATAAACATATTCTTCTGACTTTGAACTGTTGCCGGACTCTTTTAATTTTCCATACGCTTCTTCTATTACAAAAGCCATTCCAAACCGAGTGCTGTCTACCGTACTATCAGAAAATTCTTTTAAAGGCGCATCGTAATCCGGTACAGAACCGATTCCGGTAATGACAAACTCACGCTCTCCTATGGCTACCTTATCTCCCTTTTTTAACCCGTTTTTTGCACAGTAGCGCTTTTCTAATACTACCTCATCCTCTTTCTCTGCAATTCTTCCTTCATCCAACTCAACCAGATTAAGAGTGTTCCTATTTTGAAACACTCTTATGGTATCCGCATGGCTGCCTGTAAAATCCAGATAAAAATTCTCTTCTAGGATTATACCCTGCTGTTGCAGCTTCTTTTTTTCCACTTCAGTCAGAGGAATAAAGGTGGTGAATTCTCCTTCTTCTAACTGATTCTCCTCTGCATGTTCCTCTACTCCCCGGATAATCGTCTCTGCTGCTCCTACAAGACTAACAATCATATACATGGATAATATAATTAAGACTGCTAACGCAAAGTACCTCCAGAAATTTGCTTTCAAATCCCGAAAAACCCGTTTTCTCAGTATTTTTTGCATTTTATAAGTCCTCCAGTTCCGCTGCTGATACTCGCTGTTCATTCTCGTATTCTCTACTGATTTGACCGTCTTTGATGATGATGACCTTATGAACCATATTTTTGATGGAGTTGTTATGAGTTACGATTAGAATGGTCGTCCCGTACTTTTTATTGATTTCTTCTAAAAGGATCAGAATGTCTTTTGATGTCTTAGAGTCTAGTGCCCCCGTCGGTTCATCGCAGAGAAGCAATTTAGGATTCTTTATCAGTGCTCTTGCAATGGCACACCTTTGCTGCTGCCCTCCCGACAACTGTGCCGGAAACTTGTCCTGATGTTCGACAAGTCCGAGGATTTCTAACAATTCTTCTATGTCTAAGGGATTTTTCGTCAGATATTCGCATACCTGGATATTTTCTCTTACAGTGAGGTTGGGTATCAAATTATAGAATTGAAATATGAATCCTAAATATTCTCTTCTGTAATCTGCTAACTGCTCTTTTTTTAATTTACAGATATCCCTTCCTTCCACTAACACAACACCGGAATCTAAGGTCTCTAAGCCTCCGATGCAGTTTAAAAATGTGGATTTCCCGGAACCACTGGTTCCCTGTATCACGCACATCTGCCCCTGCTTTACACCGCTGGTAATGCCTTTTAAAACCTCAACATAGCTTCCCCCTTCGCCGTAGCTTTTTTTCATATTTTTTACTTCTAAATACATTGCCGTCTCCTCTCTATCGTTTCCATCCTACCGCCTGTTCTCCTGTCTCTATAATCTTCCACTTCCTTATTCTCAGCACCTTACCAATGTATTTGGTACAATGCCACAGATTACACTGATTATTTCAGTTAGTTATTTCTAACTAGTGGTTAAAAAAATTTGTGTCTTACGACACTTTTTGCTTTATGGTTAGTTTTGTCTAACCTCATGGTATCATTTACCATATTTGTCGTCAAGTACCAAATTAACATAAAATGTTCAATCAATGGCATTTTCCATACTGTGATAACGACGTTTTTCTTCATAGAGCATCTGGTCTG
>JBJELL010000088.1:0-3624 GCA_051879115.1 Lachnospiraceae bacterium | reverse complement strand
AGGCATTCTGTGATACCTTAATGTACAAATACGGAGTAGGAAAAGAGCATATTGTGGCAGCAAATGAAGGAGCAGCAGTAGGTCTTGCAGCAGGTCATTATCTTGCAACCGGCAAGCCGGCAGTTGTGTATATGCAAAATAGTGGAATCGGTAATGCAGTTAATCCAATCTGTTCTCTTTTAAATGAAAAAGTATATGCAATTCCGACATTATTTATCGTAGGCTGGAGAGGTGAGCCGGGTGTGCATGATGAACCACAGCATGTATTCCAGGGAGAAATTACTGTATCTTTATTAGAGGAATTAAACGTAAAGACATTTGTTCTAGAAAAAGATACAACAGAATCTGATTTAGCAGGTTTCTTTGCAGAGATAAAAACAGAACTCGAAAAGGGAAACCAGTGTGCAATCGTTGTAAAAAAAGGTTCTCTGTCTACCGATGTTAAGATGGAATATAAGAATGACAATGAGATGAGCAGAGAAGAAATTGTAGAAATTATTGTAGACAACACAAAAGAGGATGATATCTTTGTATCCACAACGGGAAAATTATCCAGAGAACTATTTGAAGCACGTGAGAGAAGAGGACAGGGACATAAGAAAGATTTCCTTACCGTAGGTTCTATGGGACATGCATCCATGATTGCAATGGGAATTGCTCGTGAAAAGACAGATAGAAGAGTGTTCTGCTTAGATGGAGATGGTGCAGTCATCATGCATATGGGAAGTCTTGCAGTATCAGGAACCTCCGGTTTAAAGAATATGGTACACGTTTTAATAGATAACGGGGCTCATGAAACGGTAGGGGGACTTCCAACGGTTGGAACCAAGATTGATTATGTAATGCTGGCAAAAGCCTGTGGATATGGAAAAATCTTAGAGGCAGACACAAAAGAGAATTTAATTGCAGCATTAAAAGAGATTGAGGATGTGAAAGAATCTGTATTTCTTATTATTAAAGCAGACATCAGCTCAAGAGCAGATCTTGGAAGACCAACAACAACACCAATAGAGAACAAAGAAGCATTTATGGAATTCTTAAAATAGGAGAGAACATGAAAGCATTAATATTAAATTCAGGAATTGGTAAGCGTATGGGAGAGCTTACCAAAACAAAAAATAAATGTATGGCAGAGATTGGAGAGGGAATCACAATCATCGACTGGCAGATTAAAATGTTGGAAAAGATGGATTTAAAAGATATTGTTATTACAACAGGACCATTTGCAGAGAACCTTGAACAGTATGTAACAGAACGTTATCCGCAGATGAATTTTACATTTTGCCAGAATGCATTATATGACAAGACAAATTATATTTATTCCATCTATATTGCACAAGAGGAACTTCAGGATGAGATAATTCTAATGCATGGAGATCTGGTGTATGAAGAAAGTGTGTTAAAAGATATTATGAACAGCAAAGGAAGTGCAATGGTAATTGATAAGACCTTAGAACTTCCGGAGAAAGATTTTAAAGCTGTCGTAGAAGACGGAAAGATTGTCAAAGTAGGAATAGAATTCTTTGAGAATGCCTTTGCAGCACAGCCATTGTATCATCTGACAAAAGAGGACTGGCTGATTTGGTTAGAGAACATCAAAGAGTTCTGTGAGGCAGAGAATGTAAATGTTTATGCAGAAAATGCCATGAATGAGGTTTCAGACCATATGAATATCTTACCGTTAGATGTTGACGGACGTATTTGTACGGAAGTAGACAATCTGGAAGATTTAGAGCGTGTGAGAAAATTAATGGCAGAGCATATTTTTTAGGTGGAAACGGAGGAAGTATTGTGAGACAGAGTATCTACGAAGGAACGGGATGCTATCAGGCAGTAGAAAAAATATTAAAGGAAGAAGCATATCATAAAGCATTGGTTGTATGTGGCGGGACTTTTAAGAGATCTCTACTTCCAGAGTATTTTGAGTCTATTCAGGTAGAATATTTTGTGTTCGATAAATTCAAACCGAATCCTACCTATGAGGACATTGTAGAAGGAAGAAAAATCTTTTTAGAGCAAGATTGTGATTTTTTAATTTCTGTTGGCGGAGGAAGTGCGATTGATGTTGCAAAATGTATCAAAGCCTATCTTGGAATGGATGAGAATCTTCCTTTTGTAGAGCAGGAGATTCAGACAAATGATATCAAGCATCTGGCAATGCCTTCAACTGCCGGAACCGGAAGTGAGTCTACACATTTTGCTGTAATGTATTACCAGGGAAATAAACAGTCCGTGGCACATGATTCTCTCCTTCCGGAATATGTAATTTTAGAGCCGACATTATTAGAAACACTCCCGGATTATCAGAAAAAATCAACATTATTAGATGCACTATGTCAGGCAACGGAATCCTACTGGGCGGTAAAATCAAACGAAGAGAGCCGGGATTATTCTAAGAAGGCAATTTCATTGATTATGAGATATGGAAGAACTTTTATCAATGAAAATACAAATCAGATTGAAATTTACCGTGCTGCAAATTATGCCGGAAGAGCAATTAACATTACGCAGACCACATTAGCACATGCAATGAGTTATAAGCTGACATCGTTATATGGAATACCACACGGTCATGCCGTTGCAATCTGTATGCCATACGTATGGGAATTTTTAGCATCCCACACAGAGCGGTGTGAAGAAGAAAAAAGAAAAGGGATTGAAGCAGCATTAGAAGAGATTAATCGTTTGTATGGATGCAAAAGTACAGCCGAAACGGTAGAACTGTTTCAGGGAATGCTTTTAGAGTATGGGTTAACAGCACCACAGTTAAGAAGCAGAGAAGAACTGGATATTTTAACAGACTCTGTAAATCCGGACAGAATGAAGAATTTCCCTGTACCTGTGGAAAGACAGGAGTTGTACCAGCTTTATGAAAAGATTCTAAATCCTTCCCATGACGATGATGAGCGGAAAAAGATTGCATGGATTGCCTATAATGAAATGAAGGCTGTCTCAAACATGTCAGAACGAAGACGTGAGAAGGCAATGGGTTTTTTGCCGGAGGAATATAAAGAAGAGGCAGTTACTGCGGTAAAAAAGTATCTCGATGCCATTTGGTATTTAGGTCATGTGGAAGATAATGAAAAGATAGAAAAAGTAGTACGGGAACTGCAAATATCCGTAAGAGGATATCTGCAAGAAGATGAGATAGATTTGATTAACTACCGGAATGCAGAGAAGTTATTTGAAGAATTCTGCTATGAATGGAAGGAAGCAGATGAGGAAAAACAGAAATATCTGCAAGAGGAGTTACAGTTTTCAAAAGAGCATGCAGAGCTTTTATGTGAATATCAGATGATTTATGAATGGTTCGGAAAACAGGAGCCGGCGTGCAGTAAAATTTTTCATATACAGGAAGGAAAGCTGAATCAAAAAATTTTAAAAGGTCTAATGTGTCAGATGGGACTGCTGTCTGCACAGAAGACCTCATATAAAGAATGGAATAAGCCAAAATCAGTACGGAAGACTTATCAGTATGTTATTTACTGGAATATAGCAGGAAAAAGAACCGAAGATGAGAAATTTGCTGCGTATTTGTCAAAGTTGCATGAAGTCCAGCTCGAGATGATGGATGAGATTGCACGTGTCTGTGATGAAAACGGATTGAGATATTATTTGAATCAT
>JBJELL010000087.1:0-3627 GCA_051879115.1 Lachnospiraceae bacterium | reverse complement strand
GGTGTGGTAGAGGCAGCGAATATCGAAGCAAATAACGACATTGTCTTAAGAAGTGGTATGGTTGGAGGAAATAAGGCGATGCTTACCACGAAAGCAAATCTTTTTGCCAAATTTGTGGAGTACACGAAAATAGAGGTTGGCGGCAGAATCGAAGCCGACGCCTTTGTCGGATGTGACATCACATGTGGAGAACAGATTCTTCTCAATGGAGGAAAGAGTAAGATTGTAGGTGGTGAGGTATATGCCGTTCAGGGTATCGTAGCTTCTGTACTGGGAAGTCCGGGAGAGGTAAAAACCTTTGCAAGAGTCGGTGTAAGAGAAGAGATTGTACGAAGAATCCATCTGTTAGAAAAAAAGGTGGAAGTGATGCAGGAGAACCTTGCAAAAATAGAAGAGGGACTTCGCAACTTCGAGAAGTTAGAGAAAGAAAGAGGAGTCAATTATAGAGAAGACCCGCGAAGGGTACAGCTCTTAAGGGTAAAGATTCAGGATACGGCTGCGATTGCAGGAGACCAGACCGAACTAGAGAGTATGCGTCAGGAAGTCGATATGGCACAGAATGCATCGGTTAAAGTGAGAAAAGAGGTCTATCCGGGAGTTGCCATAGGAATAGATGAACTGAAGATTTCAGTATTAGAGGAACAAAACAGGGTAGAGTTTGTAAAGAGTTTCGATAAGATTATCATGCAAAGATGCGAGGATGCAAATGTCTAAGTATGACGTTTTCTGCGACAAGTTTTCCTTAAGAGGGTATTGCAAAACAAAAGAAAGAAATATATGATATAGGGAGTCTGAAAAACAGGCTCCCTTTTACATTCAGAAAGGCAGAAAAGATGGATAAAGCGTATGAAAAGGCAGTTGCATATCTCTATGAAATGCCCAAGTTTACGAAAAAAAATAGTTTAGAACATACAAAAGAAGTCCTGCACCGCTTACAGATTGAGGAAGAACGGTTCAGGATTATTCATGTTGCGGGAAGCAATGGAAAAGGAAGTGTATGCAGTGCCATAAATAAAATATTGACAGAGGGAAAAAAGAGAACCGGAATGTTTATCTCCCCCCATCTTGTGAAGATGGAGGAGCGTTTCTGTATTGATGGAGAACCCTGCAGTCGCAAGGAATTTTTAGAGGCTTTTGAAAAGGTTGGATTTGTTGTAGAACAGATACGAAAAGAAGGGTTGTCGCACCCCACTTTTTTTGAATATCTCTTTGCTATGGGAATGGTAATTTTCCAAAAAGCAAACGTGGAGTACCTGGTTTTAGAGACAGGACTTGGAGGAAGACTCGACTGTACGAATGTGTTTTCTCATCCGATGATGACTGTGATTACCTCTATCAGTTTAGAACATACCGCATATCTGGGAAATACGATAGAAGAAATTGCAGGGGAAAAAGCGGGAATTATAAAAGAAGGTGTACCTGTTGTCTATGATGCTTCTTCAGAAGAGGCAGCGAAAGTCATAGAAGAGGTGGCAGCAGTCCGTCATGCACCCACAACACCTATCTTTTCAAATTCCTTAAAATTTCATGAAATTCATGAGAAATCTATTGATTTTTATTTTCGATGTGACTATGATGGAGATACGAAAATTTCCATCCCATTTACCGCACCGTATCAGATGATGAATATGGCACTTGCCTATCAGGTGATGCGGATGTCAGAGAATGTAACCGGAATCAAAAAAGAGGTGATTTTACAGGCGGTTGCACAGGTTAAATGGCAGGGCAGAATGCAGGAAGTGGAGAAAGAGGTCTATTTAGATGGTGCACATAATGCTGCAGGAATTCTTGCATTTTTAGATGCGGTTGCATTGATGAACCCTCAGAATCCGATTTTATTATTCTCTATGGTGGAGGATAAGGATTATGAAAAAGCAATTCGGTTTTTGGTAGAAAATGTAGCATGGGAGCAGGTTTTTGTAACACAGATACCTGATGAGCGGGGGATAGAAGCAGGTACGTTAGCTGAGGTATTCGCAGGTTTCGGATGCAGAGTATCTGCAGAAAAAGACTGCAAAAAGGCATACCAAAGAGCAGTAGAGAAGAAAAGAGACGGACAGATTCTGTTCTGTACCGGTTCACTATATTTTATTGGAGAGTTGTTAGAAATGACAGGAGGTAAGAAAGATGATTGATTTTGAAGAAGAATTAAAGAAATTTCAGCCTAGTCTTGAGGTAGAAGAAGCAGAGGATGCAATCTACAGCCAGGATTTGACGGATATGACAGATATTTTAAAGGAAATGCTTAATGATATGAAAGGAACGAGATAATGGAATGCTATCATTGCGGAGCACCCCTCGGCAGAGAGGCATTTTGTCCAAGCTGCGGAGTGGATGTAAAAATTTATAAAAAAATCATGCAGACATCGAATGCCTGTTACAATCAGGCATTGTCAAAGGCAGCAGTCAGAGATTTATCAGGTGCAGTGGACAGTCTGAAAAAAAGTCTGCGTTTTAATAAGAGAAATATCCCGGCGAGAAATCTCCTCGGTCTGGTATATTATGAAATGGGCGAGATTGTCTTAGCACTGAGGGAATGGGTCATCAGTAAGAATTTTCAGCCGGAAAACAATATTGCCGGAGAATATTTAGATGAGATTCAAAAGAATAGAGCACGTTTAGAATCCATTAACCAGACCATAAAAAAATATAATCAGGCATTGAATTATTGCAGGCAGGACAGTAAGGACCTTGCTGTGATTCAGTTGAAAAAGGTACTGTCTTTAAATCCGAAGATGGTGCAGGGACATCAGCTTTTAGCTTTGCTCTATTTAGAAGAAGGTAATTTAGAACAGGCAAAGAAAGCCCTGAATAATGCAAAAAAGATTGATGCTAATAATACCATTACTCTTCGTTATATGAAGGAGTTAGAAGAAAGAAGCGGCAAAAGCGGAAGTCTCGAAAAGGAAAAGGAGAAGAAGACTATTTCCTATCAGAGTGGAAATGATACGATTATCCGTCCTGCTTCTACATTTCGGGAGAGTTCTAGCAGTTCTACAATTTTAAATATTGCAATCGGATTGATTGTAGGTGTGCTGATTACCTGCTTTTTAGTAGTGCCGGGAGTGAGACAGAGTGCAAAGTCCAATGCCAAGAATGAGATTTTAGAGGCAAATGATTCCCTTTCTACAAAGAATCAGGAAATTAAAAGTTTAAAATCCAAGATAGAGGATTTAGAAAAACAGATTTCCGATGAAAAGGACAGTGCTAACAGTGCAGACGGTAAGGTTGCAACCTATCAGCAGCTTTTAAGTGCATATGCGGCTTACCGTGATGGAGATGTGACAACAGCAGGGGATGCCCTCGCAAATGTCAATGTGGAGTACTTAGATGAGAACTCTAAAGCACTCTATGATGCCGTGAACGGAGAAGTCAACAGTGAATATTTATCAGCTCTTTATAATGAAGCATATCAGAACTACAACAGTCTGAATTATGCAGAAGCCATCACAGATTTTGAAAAGATTGTACAGATGGATGAGAGTTACCGGGATGGCTATGCAATTTACTATCTTGCGCAGTCCTATCGTAAGAACAACGATATTGACAATTCACTGACTTACTATCAGAAGGTGGTAGAGTTATATCCGAATACGGAGCGTGCGGCAACGGCACAGAAATATTTAG
>JBJELL010000086.1:8065-16709 GCA_051879115.1 Lachnospiraceae bacterium | reverse complement strand
GGACTTCTTACGAAAATCATGTCGAATCTGAAAAGACACACAATTTGATAACAAAGACATACTCCTGAAATTTTTGGCATGCTGCTAAAAGTCATACTAATATTATCAAAAAGGATTATTCTTCCGTGAGGGAAGTCTGGTAATCATCAATGGCAGAAGTGTCTATTTCTAGATATTTTGTCGGCTGATTTTCCTCATAGCGGTCATAAATGGAATATCCGCCCCAGCCGATAATCACAGCACAGACGGCAATCCCACAAATTTTTGCTGTGATGGATTTATATTTTGCCTTCTGCATATTTTTTTTGCGGTTTGCTTTTTCTTCTTTATAACGGTCTACTTTTTCCTGACTCATAAAAATCAATCTCCTTTATCCAAACAAGTATCATTCTTTCGTTATTATATCCTGAGTAAAGCTCACTCAATAATTTCGTCGCTCGTCAATCATGCCAGCATGTTGACTCGCTTGCACTCATTATATCATACATTTTTGTTAAATCAAAAAATATTTTAAAAATAATCAACAGAAGCATAAAAATAATCAACCGGAACCGGTTGCAACCGGGAAACGAATCGGGTAAAATGAATAGTTAGTATATAGAAAAAAAGGAGAAAAACCATGAGCATTGCAGACCGTATATTTATAGATATGTGTAAGGATATTTTAGAGAATGGTGTCAGTACGGAAGGAGAAAAGGTACGTCCTCACTGGCCTGATGGAGCAAGTGCCTATACCATAAAAAAATTCGGGGTCGTCAATCGTTACGATTTATCAAAGGAGTTTCCGGCAATTACCCTGCGAAAGACGGCAATCAAAAGCTGTACGGATGAGATGCTCTGGATTTGGCAGAAGAAGTCAAACAACATCCATGAACTGAACAGCCACATCTGGGATGAGTGGGCAGACGAAAATGGTTCCATAGGAAAAGCCTACGGATATCAGTTAGGGGTAAAACATCAGTATAAAGAAGGGATGATGGATCAGGTAGACCGGGTCATCTATGATTTAAAAAATAATCCCTACAGCCGCAGAATCATGACCAATATCTATGTGCATCAGGATTTGCATGAGATGAATCTCTATCCCTGTGCTTACAGCATGACCTTTAATGTGACACAGAAAAAGGGAGAAGAGAAGCTGACCTTAAATGCCATACTAAACCAGCGTTCTCAGGATATCCTGACAGCGAATAACTGGAATGTCTGCCAGTATGCAGTTTTAATGCATATGCTTGCACAAGTCTGTGATATGCAGGTGGGAGAACTGGTACATGTGATTGCAGATGCCCATATCTATGACCGTCATATTCCACTTGTAAAAGAACTGATTACAAGAGAGACCCATGAGGCACCGAAGTTTTCTCTGAATCCGGATATAAAAGACTTCTATGATTTTACACCGGAGGATGTGCAGATTACAGATTATGTAACCGGACCGCAGATTAAAAATATTCCGGTAGCGATATAATAACAGCAGGGCAGAAGGAGGAAGCAAGATGAACCTGATAGCAGCAGTGGACAAGAACTGGGCGATTGGACTGCGAAACAAATTACTGGTAAGCATTCCAATGGATATGAAATTTTTCCGGGAGACAACCACCGGAAAAGTGGTCGTTATGGGAAGAAAAACTTTAGAGAGTTTTCCGAATGGAAGACCCTTAAAAAACCGGGTCAATATTGTTCTGACAAAGGATGAAAATTATCAGGTGAAGGATGCCATCGTTCTTCATGATATAGAGGAATTGAAAAAGGAATTGGAGAAGTATCCAAGCGAGGATATCTATGTTATCGGCGGTGAAAGCATTTATCGTCAGCTTTTGGATATGTGTGACACGGCACATATCACCAAGATTGACTATGCCTATGAGGCAGATGCCTATTTTCCGAATTTGGATGAAATGGAGGAATGGGAAATTACAGCAGACAGCGAGGAACAGACCTACTTCGATTTGGAGTTTCAGTTCTTAAAATACGAGAAGAAAAATGTTAAGTAATTTTATTTATAGTGTAAATGTGACACTCCCCATCTTTTTCGTGATGGTCTTAGGCTGGTTCTTAAGACAGAGGGGAATGTTAAATGACAATTTTGTAAATGTTGCAAACCGGTTCAATTTTTCAGTAACCCTTCCCTTTATGGTATTTCGGGACATTGCGGCGGTGGATATCCGGGCGGTGTTTGATTTAAAATATGTGCTGTTTTGTGCAATTTCAACCTCGATTTGTTTCTGGGGTATCTGGGGATTAGCGAAGATTTTTATAAAAGATAAGACCCTGATAGGAGCCTTTGTGCAGGCATCTTTCCGAAGCAGTGCGGCGGTTATGGGACTGGCGTTTATCTCGAACCTCTATGGACCTTCGGCAATGGGCCCTTTAATGATTATCGGAGCCGTTCCACTTTATAACATTTACTCAGTTATTGTACTGACTTTTGAAGCGGATGAGGACAAAGAGGAAAAAGATACGGGGAAGATAAAAGAGGCATGTATCAACATTGCAAAGAATCCAATTATTATTTCCATTGCACTGGGACTTCTGGTTTCTTTATTGAAACTGGATTTTCCGGTACTGGTGGATAAGACCATAGATAACGTGGCAAAGATGGCAACACCATTAGCATTAATTACCTTAGGTGCCGGATTTGAAGGAAAGAAGGCATTAGCGAAGATAAAGCCGACACTTTGGGCTTCTTTTTTTAAACTGGTGGTACAGGCGGCGGTATTCATTCCGGTGGCAATACGCTTAGGATTTACCGGGGAAAAACTGATTGCCATTATGGTTATGCTGGCAGCACCGGCAACACCGAGCTGTTATATCATGGCAAAAAATATGAAAAACGATGGTGTCCTAACAGCAAGTATTGTAGTGACAACAACACTGTTAGCGGCATTTACCTTAACAGGCTGGATATTTATTTTAAAAAGTCTGGGATACATATAAGTAGGAAGTATGCGAATAAGGAGGATTTATGGATATTACAGGTAGAAAGTTATTTGTAAAAGCATTGCAGGAAGAAGGGGTAGATACCATCTTCGGATATCCGGGCGGTACGGTTACGGATTTATTTGACGAGTTATATAAGCAGGATGTGATAGATGTAGTCCTTCCAAGGCATGAGCAGGGACTTTTACATGAGGCAGAAGGATATGCAAGGGCAACAGGAAAGGTGGGAGTCTGTCTGGTAACCAGCGGACCGGGAGCAACGAATATTATGACGGGGCTTGCGGATGCACACTATGACAATATTCCCCTTGTCTGTTTTACGGGACAGGTGCCTTTGAATCTGATTGGAAACGATGCATTTCAGGAAGTAGATATTGTGGGAATGACTAGAAGTATCACTAAGTACGGAGTAACCGTAAGAGATAGAAAAGATTTAGGAAAAATCATTAAGATGGCATTCCACATTGCAACTACAGGGAATCCTGGTCCGGTATTGATTGATTTACCAAAGGACATACAGACTGCCACAGGTCCAAGCGAATATCCGAGCAAGGTCAATATCCGCGGATATAAGCCGAATGAGGGCGTACATATCGGTCAGTTGAAAAAAGGCTATAAATTGTTAAAGGCTGCAAAAAAACCGCTGTTTTTAATTGGTGGAGGTGTAAATGCAGCAAAGGCAAATAAAGAACTGTTAGAGTTGGTAGAAAAAACCAAAATTCCGGTTGTAACAACAGTCATGGGAAAGGGAGCTATTCCGACAGACCATCCGTATTATATTGGAAACAGCGGAATGCACGGAAGATATGCAGCCAATATTGCGGTCAGTGAATGTGATGTGCTCTTTTCTATTGGAACCCGTTTTAACGACAGAATTACGGGAGATTTGAACGAGTTTGCACCGAATGCAAAGATTGTTCATGTGGATATTGACACCGCATCGATTTCTAGAAATGTCGTCGTGGATGTTCCGATTGTAGCAGATGCGAAACTTGCCATTGAAAAACTTTTAGAGTGGGCAGAGCCACAGAAGACAGAGAAGTGGAGAAAATGTATTGCAGAATGGGAGAAGGAAAATCCGCTTCAGATGAGAAAAGACAGGGGACTGACTCCACAGATGATTATGGAGGGAATCAATGAGACTTTTGAGGAAGGAATCATTGTAACCGATGTAGGACAGCATCAGATGTGGGCAAGCCAGTATATTGAATTAAACGAAAAGAAAAAGTTCATTACCTCAGGGGGTCTTGGAACCATGGGATTCGGACTTCCGGCGGCAATCGGAGCAAAGATTGGCTGTCCGAAAAAAGAGGTTATCTGTATCAGTGGAGACGGCGGATTGCAGATGAATATACAGGAGCTTGCTACGGCGATGTGTCAGGAAGCGAATGTCATTATCTGTGTACTCAACAATTACTATCTGGGTATGGTAAGACAGATGCAGCAGCTATTCTACGGAAAACGCTATGAGGCAACCTGTCTTAGAAGAAGAAAAGGCTGTCCAAGAGACTGTAAGGGACCGAATCCTTCCTGTCCTCCATATGAACCGGATTTTGTAAAATTAGCAGAAAGCTACGGTGCCTGTGGAAGAAGGATTGAGAAAGAGGAAGACATTCTTCCGGCATTAGAGTGGGCGAGAGAACAAAAGACTCCGGTTCTGTTGGAATTTATGATAGCAACAGAAGAGATTGTACTGCCAATGGTAAAGAGCGGTAATCCGATGAGTGAGATGATTTTAAAGTAGGAGGAAAAGCCAATGGAACGTGAAATGAAGAATCGCTGGATTGCATTATATGTAGAGAATCAGGTTGGTGTCTTAGCGAAGGTATCCGGGCTTTTCTCTGCAAAGTCATATAACTTACAGAGTCTGACGGTAGGAACGACAGAGGATGAGACCGTATCCCGTATGACCATCTGTGTTACAAGTGATGACATTACTTTTGAGCAGATAAAAAAGCAATTAAACCGGATGGTAGAAGTTATCAAGGTAATTGACCTTACGAATATTCCAATCCATATGAAGGAAATCCTCTTTGCAAAGGTGAAAAAATGTTCAGTAGCGGAAAAAGCGGAGATATTTCAGATTGCACAGGTTTTTAATGTGCAGGTGGCGGATATCGGAAGCGACAGCGTCCTCTTAGAGTGTAAACTTTCAGAACGTCGTAATAACGAACTGATTGCACTGTTAAAATCTAAATTCAAACAGGTGGAGATTGTAAGAGGCGGTGCAGTAGCCATAGAGTCTATCAGCACATCTTGTCGATAGAATCGTTATGATGAGAACAGAATCCACATTTTAAAATAAATAAAAAAGGATTTCTTACATGAGCTGACAAATAGAAGAAAAGCTCAGAATAAGAAATCCTTTTTGTTATCATATATTTGGCTGCGGTACGGGTTATCTGGCGAGAATCTCAGTAATCTCTCCGATATACATGGTGTGGTAATTATTCAAATCACCATTGGAATACCATTTTTCATCAATTCCCATATCTGCAAAAGTATCTTTGGTAATCGGTACAGAAGCCATTTTCTTACAGAGGAATACAAGATTTCCCTCGTCTACAAATGGAATATCTTCATGGTAGTTCAGATTCATACCGGATATTTGGAATTTATCTTCCTGTCGTCCTGAAACAGCACCGAAATATTTTAAATCATTTTTATATTTTTCACTGAAAAAGGTCATGGAAAAGGTTTCGTTTTTATCAATGAATTCTTTGGTATATCTCGAATCACGAATAAAAATAAAAGCAACATTTTTTCCCCAGAGGACGCCGACTCCACCCCAGCTTGCGGTTAATGCATTGGCTTTTTCTCTGTTTCCGGCAGTAACTAACATCCACTCTTTCCCGATTTTTGTAAATGGATTCATTTCGAGCATATCGAATGGATAAGGTTGAAATATATGCATAATAATACCTCTCTTTCCTATGATTAGTATATTATAGCACAAAACATTATGTGCGGATAGTACCAAAGTAGGGAAGAATTATGAATTGAATTTATAAAAAAAGGAAAATACATAAATATAAGTTATGCCCTATATAAGTCCTCGGAATAATCTTGACACCGCAGAAAAAAAGTATAATAATTGACAACAGAAGCGAGAAATCGAGTACGTGAAGATGGAGGTTTAATTATGGAAATCAGATTTGAGAAATGTGAAAAATTAAAAGAAAAACCGGATCAGAAGAATCTGGGATTTGGAAAATACATGACAGATTATATGTTTGTGATGGATTGGAAAAAGGGTGAGGGATGGAAGGATGCAAGAATCGTTCCTTACGCTCCAATAACTTTAGACCCGGCATGTGTGACCTTACACTATGCACAGGAGACCTTTGAAGGAATGAAAGCATACCGTACAGAGGAAGGGAAAATTCAGTTATTCCGTCCGGAGATGAATGCGAAGAGAATGATTAATTCCAACGCAAGACTCTGCATGCCGGAATTTCCGGTAGATATGTTCGTAGAGGCTGTAAAGGCATTGGTAAAAGTAGAGGAGGACTGGGTACCTTCTGAGCCGGAGACCTCTCTATATATCAGACCATTTATGTTTGCAACCGAGAATGCATTAGGTGTTCATATGGCAACTTCCTATAAATTCATGATTATCTGCTGCCCGGTTGGTGCATATTATGCAGAGGGAATCAATCCGGTTAAGATTTTGGTAGAAGATGAACTGGTACGTGCAGTAAAAGGTGGTACAGGATTCACAAAGTGCGGCGGTAATTATGCAGGTTCTATCTTAGGACAGGTAAAGGCAGAAAAAATGGGATATTCACAGGTTCTTTGGTTAGACGGCGAGCAGCGTAAATATGTAGAAGAAGTTGGAACTATGAATATCATGTTCAAGATTGCAGGCGAAATCTATACCGCACCAATCGAAGGAACCGTACTTCCGGGTGTTACTAGAGATTCCATGATTCATATCTTAAAAGACTGGGGTTACAAAGTAAATGAGACAAAGTTATCAATAGATGATTTGATGAAAGCAGGACATGACGGTACTTTAGAAGAGGTATTCGGAACCGGAACAGCAGCCGTTATTTCACCGGTTGGAGAACTTCGTTACAAAGACGATGTGATAACAGTAAATGACTTCAAGATTGGAGAACTTACACAGAAATTATACGATACCCTTACCGGAATCCAGTGGGGTAAATTAGAAGATAAATACGGATGGACTGTAGAAGTAAGATAGGATTCTTCTAAATAATAGTGAATGAAACAGGGAATGCCAGTGTTGGCGTTCCCTGTTTTTGTGGTGCATGAAGAGCCAGAAGGCAAAAATTACAGGTTATAAGATAAAAAATTCCAAAAAGAAAGGCTATAAAGAGCTGACATTTACGGTTAAATGGACAGCCCAGTGGAATGTGAAATCTGGTGAAGTTCATAAAATTGCTAACACAGACGATACGACAATAGGTGGATATCATTATTATGCTGTTGTAGACTATAATATAGGGAAAGGCAGTGGTAAAATTACCGCTGTTTTTCTTTCTGAAATGTATTAAAAGATAAAAGTCAGAAAGATGTGCAAAAGAAATATTAAAAGTAGGATATTTGTTGTTTCTAAAAATTGTGTATAGTATAATGAGAACAAAAAGTGAGGTGTTTTTATGTGTACGCAGAATGAATTGCAAATAATTTTAAATCATATGGTACATGTTTATCAGGATATTTATCAGGAAGATATATATAAAATTTATCTTTATGGTTCTTACGCAAGAGGAGATTATACGGCAGAATCAGATGTTGATATCGTAGCAATTGTCAGAGGAGATCGAAAAGAACTACAGGAAAAGTTGAAAAATGTTTAGGATATTTCTGCTGACATGGAATTAGATTATGATGTTATTATTTCTCCGACAGTTCTTCCATATGAAGAATTTGAAATATATAAAGATATCATACCATATTATCGGAGTATATATATGGAGGGGGTGGAGTTGAGTGCATAATCGTAGGATAGAATTAATGAGAACAGTACATCTGCAAAAATCAGAGGTACTGTTTTTTAATCACATTTATATTTCACCTGCATAAAATGTTGTGGATTTTGAGAACCATAGGAAGTATAATAAAGAAAAAGACAGGTTACGAAAGGAGTTGGTTAAGACATGAGTACAGCAGAACTGACAGCCAAAATTGAGAGCTTGTCGGAGGAAGATTACAACATGGTAATCATGTTGGTAAACAGATTATCCGAGAAGTCAGAATTGGGAGAACTTAAGAAGTTAAGCGAGGATGCCTTAGTGGAACAACTTTCTGAATCAATTAAAAAAAGCAATATGGGAGCCACAAAGTCTGCCAGAGAAGTGTCAAAGAGCATGAGGGATAAATATGCAGTTTAATGTAGAACTTTCAGAATTAGCAGAGCAACAGTATGATAAAATTCTGTCTTATATTGCAAATGAATTGAAAAATCCTCAGGCATTAAAAAATGTAATGGATGACTTTGATGATACAATTGAAACGCTGGAGCAGATGGCAGACAGCTTTGGATATTGTAATAGCAATCGTTTGAAAGAGATGGGATTACATAAAATTAAATTTGCAAGGCATAGATACTTGTTGGTGTATCGAGTGTGCAAATCTCAAGTGATTATTGAAGGTATGTATCACGAGATGCAG
This sequence comes from Lachnospiraceae bacterium, assembly GCA_051879115.1. Lineage (GTDB taxonomy): Bacteria > Bacillota > Clostridia > Lachnospirales > Lachnospiraceae > Maccoyibacter. The sequence goes on along the minus strand of JBJELL010000086.1, from coordinate 8,129 downwards.
GATTATGAAAATGCAATCATATAATTGTTTATGTAGGGACAGCATCAATAAGGTGCTGTCTTTT
>JBJELL010000086.1:0-7965 GCA_051879115.1 Lachnospiraceae bacterium | reverse complement strand
CTGTCTTTTAACATAATTGATTCCTCCATTTTATAAATGAGAGGGGTTACGGGAAAATAACCCCAGATTGTTTTGATATGCTCTTTAGTGTTCCGGTTGGAATGTCCTTTTTAGGGTGTGTAACGGTTACCCGCCCTGGCTTTTGAGTTATGCTTACGCTTATAAGCTGCCATATCAAATTCTACAATTAATAAAACAGAATCGGAATCGGTCTTAATAGAAGCAGGAGCGGATGCCGGAGGAAGAGGAATACTTTCCTTTTCCATATCAGAGATGCATAGACCTAATGCGTCGACTGCCATTTCATAAGCATCTTCCATATTATCACCGCAGGTGTAGCAGATGTCTAAATCTGGAAAATCAACAGAAAAGCCACCGTCTTCTTCCGGTGTAAAAATTGCAGGATGAGCATATTTAGCCATAATAAGTTCCTTTATATACATGATAGCACGTATAGACACGTACATCGAGAAAAAATTAAGAATTCAACATAGAACTTTCGGGTTCCAGGTGTATGCTAAAAGAGAATTAAAAACTGGAAAAATAATTGGATTAGTATCAATCGTAATAGGGATTTCATTAATTGTCTTAGATAATAAATGGGGAGCGTTTTTTATTACATTTGGAATAGCAGGATTTATTCTTTTTGGAAGAGGGGAGGACTTTTCCATTAGAAAAGAAATTCTGAAAAATGCGGCAATACTATATTTCTTGGGGGCTACATTAATACTTTTGGGATGGGTTACCCACCCTATAATACTCTTTATAGGAATAGGGATAGTAGCAATTACTGTAATATGCCAATTTGTAAAATGGATTACGTTGCCAATAGTATTTGAGATTCATAATTCGGAACCACCAAAAGACGATGAAGAAGAAATAGAGTGGTAGATATGGGAATGTCACCAACGGAAATAGAAGATATAAGATGAAAAGAAAAGGAGAACAACAGATATTATTTTCTTTTACAGAGGCAGGATTGAAAATGGAACATATTTTTTTCATCTGCATAAAATATTGTGAAGAAAAATACGAGGTTTTCTATGGCAAGAGGCAAAATAAGAGCCATGCAGAATGAAGGAGTAGATACAGGAAAACTGCAGGTAAATGTAACAGGAAGAAGAGGAAGTGTGCCGATTCGGGATGCCAAAATCCAGTTGTATTATACAGGTGACCCGACCAGCCAGATAGAAGAATTGCAGACAAATGAATCCGGTCAGACACAACAGGTAGAATTGGCAACACCGCCGTTAGAATACAGTATGCAGCCAAACCAGCAGCAACCATATGCGGAATATACAATTCAGGTAACGGCAAAGGGATATTATCCGCTTAATATTTCCGCAATCGATGTTCTGCCAAATGAGACAGCGATTCAGGAAGTAGAGTTAGAGGCGATAGAAGAGGAGGAAGAAGCACAGGAGAATATTGTGATTCCCGCCCATACTCTGTATGGGGATTATCCGCCAAAGATTGCAGAATCAGAGATAAAGCCGTTAGCAGAGACAGGCGAGATTGTACTTAGCAGAGTTGTTATTCCGGAATATATCATCGTACATGATGGTGTACCGACGGATTCCACAGCAAATAATTATTATGTAAGGTATAAAGACTATATTAAAAATGTGGCCTCAAGTGAAATCTATGCCACCTGGCCGGATGCAACACTGCGTGCTAATATTTTAGCAATCATGTCCTTTACGCTGAACCGCGTGTATACGGAATGGTATCGGAACAAAGGTTATGATTTTACCATTACCTCCTCCACGGCATTTGATCACAAGTGGATGTTTGGAAGAAATATTTTCTCTAATATATCCAGAATTGTAGATGAGATGTTCATTAATTATTTATCGAGACCGAATGTAAGACAGCCGATTTTAACCCAGTACTGTGATGGCAACAGGGTAACTTGTCCGAACTGGATGACACAATGGGGATCAAAATACCTTGGCGACCAGGGCTATAGTGCCATTGAGATTTTACGTTACTACTATGGAAATAATATGTTTATCAATACCGCGGAGCAGATATCCGGTATTCCCGCATCCTGGCCGAGAGTGGACTTACAGGTGGGTTCGAGAGGAAGCAATGTCAGAGTTATCCAGCAGCAGTTGAATGCTATCGCAAAGAACTATCCGGCAATTCCAACGGTAACGGTAGATGGAATCTTTGGTCCGGCAACGAAAGCGGCTGTAGAGAAATTCCAGTCGGTGTTTGATTTACCGGCAACGGGAATCGTGGATTATCCGACCTGGTATAAGATTTCTGCTATCTATGTGGCAGTAACAAGAATTGCGGAACTCTATCAGTAAAAGGAAAACTTTTAAAGAAAATGGAATTATGTTAGAATAGATTCAGTTGTGAGGATGATGCAGCGTAATGCACCAATGCCTGACTGTCATTGGTGCGTTATGCCGACCCATCATAAACCCATAGAATTTTTTAAGGATGAGGTTTTCCAAAAAAGGAGAAAAAATGCCGAACTATAAATTGACGATACAGTACGAAGGGACAAGATATAAAGGATGGCAGGAGCAGAAAACGACAGATGCCACCATTCAGGGAAGAATACAGAGAGTGTTGGAGAGAATGAGTGGGGAAGAGATTGATTTGCAGGGGTCTGGCAGGACGGATGCAGGAGTTCATGCAAAAGCACAGATTGCTCATTTTCATATGAAAGCATTAGGAGATACGGAGCAGATAAAAGATTATCTGAATACCTATCTGCCGGAGGATATTGCTGTTAAAAAGGTAGAGTTAGTGGACGAGCGTTTTCATTCGAGGCTCAATGCAAAATCCAAGACCTACGAGTACCGGATTTATAAAGGGGCAAAACCGGATGTATTTGAACGGCGGTATGTGGTTCCGATAGAGGAAACCTTAGATGTAGAAGAGATGAAAAGGGCTGCTGCCTACTTAGAGGGCACTCACGATTTTAATGCATTCTGTGGAAACCGGAGAATGAAAAAATCTACGGTGCGTACAATTTTTCAGATTGAAATCAGAGAGACAGAAGAAGAGATACGCCTTCGGTTTACCGGAAGCGGATTTTTACAGAACATGGTGAGAATCCTAACCGGAACCTTAATCGAGGTAGGACGGGGAGAGAGAAATGCAGAGGATATGAAAGAAATTTTAGAAAGCAGGGACAGACAAAAGGCAGGAAGGCTAATGCCTGCAAAGGGACTTACATTGATAGAAGTGGTATATAAATGAGACAAAAAGAAAAGTGGACAGTAACTGCCAAGAGGGCGGATTTTGCCGGAATCGGAGAGAGATTCGGCATTGACCAGGTCATTGCAAGAATTATTCGTAACCGGGATGTAATAACAGAAGAGGAAATAGAAGAGTATCTGAACGGAGATATAGAAAGTCTGCCGGATTCTGCTCTTTTAAAAGATGTGGAAAAAGCGGCAGAAATTTTAGCAGATAAGATAGAGAAAAAGAAGAGGATACGCATTATCGGGGATTATGACATCGATGGTGTAGAGTCCTCCTATATCCTATGGGAAGGAATGGAGCGGTTAGGCGGAAAAGTCGAGGTGGTCATTCCCGACAGAATCAAAGACGGGTATGGAGTCAATGAACATTTAATAGAGCTTGCCATAGAAGAGGGAGCAGACACGATACTGACCTGTGACAATGGAATTGCAGCGGCAGATGCGTTAAAAAAAGCAAAGGATGCAGGACTTAGCGTGATTGTAACAGACCATCATGAGATACCTTTTGTGGAAGAAGACGGAAAGAAGATAGAGATACTGCCAAAAGCGGATGCCATTGTCAATCCAAAACAGAGTGACTGTCCTTATCCATATAAGGAACTCTGCGGAGCAGCAGTGGCATGGCATTTTATGAGAGTTCTCTATAAAACAATGGGAAGAGATGTCCATGAGACGGATGAGTTTATAGAAAATGCAGCTTTTGCAACCGTTGGTGATGTGATGGATTTAAGATTTGAAAACCGGATTCTTGTAAAAGAAGGTTTGAAACGTCTGAACCGGACAACCAATATAGGAATGTGTTCTCTGATACAGACGAAAAATTTAGAATTAGGGAGCATCAAAGCCTATCACATCGGATTTGTTTTAGGACCCTGCCTCAATGCCAGCGGACGTTTAGATACGGCGAGAAAGGCCCTTCTTTTATTAAAGACAAAGGATGAGAGAAAGGCAATGCAGCTTGCGGAAGAATTAGCCGAGTTGAACGAAGAACGAAAAACGATGACAGAACAGGGAATTGAAAATGCGGTGTCAGATATCGAAAAGAGAGGACTGCAAAAAGATAAAGTCTTAGTATCCTATCTTACAGACTGTCATGAGAGTATTGCGGGAATTATTGCAGGAAGAATCCGGGAGCGGTATCATAGACCTGTCTACATACTTACCAATGGAGAAGACTGTGTGAAAGGTTCCGGGCGTTCCATAGAGAACTATTCCATGTATGAGGAACTCTGTAAATGCGAAGATTTGTTAGAAAAATTTGGGGGACACCCTATGGCAGCAGGGTGTAGCATGAGGGCAGAGAACGTAGAAGCATTCCGGGAACGTCTGAACCGGGAGACCTCTTTGACAGAAGAAGAACTGATTCCGAAAATTAAGATTGATGTGCCAATGCCCCTAGACTATCTGAGGGAGGATTTGGTTGAACAGCTCAATCTGTTAGAACCCTTTGGAAAAGGAAATGAAAAGCCGGTTTTTGCCGATAGAAATCTTCGTATTCATTCACAAAGAATAGTAGGAAAGAATCAAAATGTAGTTAGGATGAAGATTGTAACCGAGTCAGGGAACAGCTTTACGGGAATCTATTTTGGAGATGTACAGGAATTTATGAGTTTTTTAGAGAAGAAAAAAGAGGGAATTTCTATCGTATATTATCCGCAGATTAACAGCTATTTTGAAAATACACAGATAGAAGTGATAGTTTCGGCATATTGTTGAGAAAAAAGTTGCATGGAAGCAGGAAAGATTGTACAATAGTCTACAAAGACGATGGGAGAAAGAGGAAGATTATGCAGCATATACTTTTAGTCGATGACAATTTAACAAGCTTAAAACAGGCAGCAGCACTGTTAAAAGATCATTACAAAGTTAGTATGGTAAAATCCGGAAAGCAGGCGTTGGAATTTCTTGAAAAATTCACACCGAACCTGATTCTTTTGGATATTGAGATGCCGGAAATGGATGGATTTGAGACCATCAGCCGGATTAAAAATGATGAGAGATTTAAGAAGATACCGGTTATTTTTTTGACGGGAAACCATGATACGGCAACGGAGATGAAAGGATTTGAATATGGAGCAGTGGATTTTATTACCAAACCTTTTTCACAAGAGGTTATGTTCCATAGAATCAATTTGCAGATAGAGCTGTTTGAGTATCAGGTGCAGTTAGAGAGTGTCATTGAAGAAAGGACGGAAGAACTGCTTGTAGCAAAGGCAGAAAAAGCCAGAATTACTGCGGAGTTAGATGTTGCAACTAAAATACAGGCAAGTATGCTTCCAAAGAATTTTGAAGACTTTTCCAATGAGGGAAGACTTTCCATCTGTGCATCCATGAGTCCGGCAAGAGAGGTAGGAGGAGACTTCTACGACTTTTTTAAGATAGATGATGACCATGTGGCATTTGCCATTGCGGATGTGTCGGGAAAAGGAGTTCCGGCAGCACTTTTTATGGTCATTGCCAAGACCTTGATTAAGACAAAGGCAAGAAATGATCTTTCTCCGGCAAAGGTTTTGCAGGAAGTCAATATGGAAATCAGTGAGACCAATGAGGAAGATATGTTTGTCACGCTCTTTTTAGGAGTCCTTGAATTGAGTACCGGAAAATTCCGATGTGCCAATGCGGGACATAATCCTCCGATTCGGATATATCCCGATGGAAGAGTGGAATATCTGGAGTTAGAAAAGAACTTTGTGCTTGCGGGAATACAGGGAATGGAGTTTCTGGAAAATGAATTTCAGTTAAGTCCGGGAGAGCGTTTTTTGATGTATACCGATGGCGTGACCGAGGCGATGAATGAAAGACAGGAGTTCTTTGGAGAAGAACAACTGATAGAAAGCATTCAGAGTGAAAGGGCCAAAGGACTTCGGGTGGAGGGATTGTTGAAATATTTAGGCGGAAGAGTAAAAGATTTTTCTGCCAGAGAAGAACAGGCTGACGATATTACCATGTTGGTATTCCAATATATGTAAAGTATGTAAAATTCTAAAGAATTCCTTAAATTTGCTTCATAATTTTGACTTTGTGATAGTTCTATGTCAGAATGAATGAAGCAGATTTTTTTTGATTGGAGGCAGAATATGATGAAGAAAAGAAAAAGGTTTTTAAGCCTTCTTTTAGCAGGAGTTCTTTGTCTGTCAATGACAATGACGGCTTTTGCAACGGAGACGGATGGAGGGCAGAACGGACAGGAAGTAACACAGGAAAATACACAGGCAGAAACCGATGAACAGAGCACTGTAGATGGGGCTAATTCACAGGAGACTACAACTGATACGCAGGAAGAAAGTACGGATCAGACAGAGACTAGTACACAGACTGACAGTCAGGTAAGTACTCAGGAAGAAACTCAGACAGAATCAGTGCAGGGAACGGTTACCCAGGATGTCGAAGAGACCAAAGAACCGGTAAAAGGTGAGGTGAAAACCAACGTAGAGGATGACAACGTGGTGGTAGAAAAAGATGACAAACCTTATTTAGCACTTGGTGCTGATTTGACACCGGAACAGCAGGCAACGGTATTGAGTCTTATGGGAATCAGCCAGTCGGAACTGACCAATTACGATATAGTCTATGTGACAAATGATATGGAGCATCAGTATTTAGATTCCTATCTTCCGGCAAGTACTATCGGAACGAAGGCATTGTCTTCTGTTTTGATTATGGAAGGTAAGAAGGGAAGTGGAATTCAGATTTCCACAAAGAATATCTCTTATTGTACCGTAGGTATGTATAAGAATGCACTTGCAACAGCAGGATTAGAGGATGCGGAAATTATCGTAGCAGGTCCGTTTCCAATTTCAGGAACCGCAGCACTTATCGGAGCATTGCAGGCATATTCTAAGATGACCGGAGATGAGATAAAAGAAGAGAGTTTAGATACGGCAATGAACGAGTTAGTCGTAACAGGAGAACTTGCAGATGCAGTCGGAGGAGACAAAGCACAGGCAGAAGAATTTATGGCTTATGTAAAACAGGAAGTCGTGAAGAATGGTCTGGATGATGAAGCAAGCATCAATGAGGCGATTGACAAAGCCTGCAAAGAATTCAATGTTACCTTAACGGAATCTCAGAAACAGCAGTTATTGGGCGTTATGAAAAAAATCAGTGATTTGGACCTTGACTGGGATCAGTTGTTAAATCAGGCATCTGATTTATACGATAGATTAGATGAAATGGGACTTCTTTCCGATAATGGATTTTTAGGAAAAATCAAGGATTTTTTCCGTTCTATCAAGGAGTTCTTTCAGAATCTTTTTGAATAAGGTCTTTTTCAGATTCGACAGATTTTCGTAAGAAGTCCGTCTAATGAAGACAGCGTACCAACTTTCTAGACTTTCTAAGCAGATGCATTCACAAAGTCTTTATAAAAATGCCGTGGTCAAAACTCGACTGGGACTTCATAGACCTCTTTAGGTTATGAGTCTCAAACAGTTGACCACGGCATTCGGTTTTGCTCATGCATCTGCTAAGAAAGTCACGAAAGCCGTTACAAGCTGTCTTTCATTTAGACGGACTTCTTAGAAAAATTGTTGAATTTTGAAAAGACACATATCATCGTAGATAACAAACACTGCTCCCGGAAATTTCTACATGGTGGTAACGGAATACCACATATGATTCAAAAAATCCATAATAAATTCTACGATACGCTATACGCGTTTTTTTAAGATTTCCAATATCTTTTCGATTTGTAACGGTGTTCCCTGAGTCTTTTGTACAGCAAGGCGGTTTTCCTCATTAA
>JBJELL010000085.1:0-3685 GCA_051879115.1 Lachnospiraceae bacterium | reverse complement strand
GAGGAAGACAGAATTGCTGCATTCCGTGAGATGATTTGTGCAGATACAGTAGAAGAAAGAGAAGCAGCTCTTGATAAGATTCTTCCATATCAGCAGTCTGACTTCGAGAAATTATATGAAGCATTAGAGGGCAACCCAGTAACCATCCGTTTCTTAGATCCACCTCTTCATGAGTTCGTACCTACTGAAGAAGCTGACATCAAGAAATTAGCAGATGCACAGGGTAAATCTGTAGAGACTATCAAAGCTATCATTGAAGGACTCAAAGAGTTCAACCCAATGATGGGACACAGAGGATGCCGTCTTGCAGTTACTTATCCGGAAATTGCTAAGATGCAGACAAAAGCAGTTATCCGTGCTGCAATCAATGTAAAGAAAGCACATCCAGATTGGGATATGGTTCCAGAAATCATGATTCCACTTGTATGTGAAATCAAAGAGTTAAAGAATGTAAAAGAAGTAGTAGTAGCAACTGCTGATGCAGAAATCGAAGCTGCTGGTTCTGACTTAAAATACTCCGTTGGTACTATGATTGAGATTCCAAGAGCTGCATTAACAGCTGATGAAATCGCAACAGAGGCTGAATTCTTCTGCTTCGGTACAAACGACTTAACACAGATGACATTCGGATTCTCCCGTGACGACTCCGGTAAATTCTTAGATGCTTACTATCAGGCTAAGATTTTTGAATCTGATCCATTCGCAAGATTAGACCAGAACGGTGTCGGCAAATTAATGGAAATGGCTGTAAAACTTGGAAAAGCTACACGTCCGGATATGCACTTAGGAATCTGTGGAGAGCATGGTGGAGACCCATCTTCTGTTGAGTTCTGCCATAAGTTAGGATTAGATTATGTATCCTGCTCACCATTCCGTGTGCCGATCGCAAGATTAGCAGCAGCTCAGGCAGCAATCAACAATAAATAAGATTCTGATGGCATAAGCCATACGAAATAAAAAATAAGACAGTCGTTAGGGAAGTGAAAAACCCTGACGGCTGTTTTATTGTGTAGAAAATAATCTCTAAGTGTCAGAGTTTTCAATGATTATTCTAGAACACAATTGTAATATCTGAAAATGCTTGAAAACTCCCCAAATGTGCTATATTATATTATTAAAATATGCAATATTTCAGAATATATAGGATATTTTGTGTGAAAGGAGTTTCTATGAAAAATCCAATACTTCGGAAACTTAAAATAATATTTGGAGTTCTCATTGTAATCTGTATGGTCTGTGAAAATTGTGAGGTTCTTGCAGCTACAACAGTTAGTCCGAGCACAAAAACAAGTACCGCACAAAAACTTAAATTTGGTACAGAGTATACTGTAAAAATGTCGAAAAACAGCTATCGTCATTATTATAGTTTTACACTTAACAAACCGGGCGGCGTATCTGTTACCATTACGCATAAGAGCAAGAACATTTCAGGAAATCCAACTATCATGAATCTGATGGTAGGATATCAGGACGGACTGTCAACTCTTTCAACGATTGTAAGGGATAATGAAACAACCAGCACTACCAGAGTAGTACCGATGGCTGCAGGAACGCACAAAATTCTGGTTTGCGGAACAGATATTGCAAAAGCCGGATTGGACTATACCATCAAACTGAATTATATAAGTGCGGATTCCGTGGATGTGAATGAAAATAGAGTGTTAACATCTGGGAAGAGTACGCTTGGTGTTTTTGAAGATATGGGACAATCCTATGTTAAATTATATAAAATCAAAGTGCCGTCAACAGGATATCTAAAAATAAAAATGAATTACGCGGTGGATAAAAAACTTAGCCAAAATGATTTTATTTCTATAGGAGTTGTACCTGAATCGGATGTGTATAGAATCCAACGATATGTACTGTATGAATCTTTTCAGAAGCTAGACCCTACAAAATCTTCTTACACGTATGAGAAGAGAGGCGTAAAAAAAGGTGTGTACTATGTTTGCCTTTATATGTCACGAAGTGCAATAACGAATTATCATGGCTATTATAAAATTACCCCTACATTTGTAAAAGATAAAAATTTTATTCCTATGAGTTTTAATGCTTTTACCATGAAATTGGGCAAGACATATAAGTCAAACACCGCAGATGGAGATAAACTTTTAACTTTCAAACTTACAAAAAAAACGAAAATAAAAATCACATATACCTATAAGAAGTGTGGAACTACCAAAGGAAAAGGTTCGGTTCTGGCGGTTTCTACAGAAAAGAAAGGATACACGCAGTTTCAGGGGAGTTTCACATCTGACCGAAGCAAATCGGGTACAAAGACCATGGTGCTGACATTGCCGAAGGGGACACATCGGATTACAATAGATCCGAAATCTATTCAGAAATATACAGATTATACAATACGGGTTGACAAAAAATAGGAGAGATGCAGATGAGGAAAAACAGGAATTTTTTGAAAACAATCGTTTGCGTGGGAATGTTATGTATGGCAATATTGTTGTGTGGAGGACAAGTCTGTGCAGCAGGTAGCAGCACCAGTCAGAGTACAGCAAAGGGAAAGCTAAACTATACTAAAAAGACAATCAAGCAATATGAAACATTTCAGCTAAAAATAAATGGTGTCAAAACAAAGAAAATAAAAATCAGTAATCCGGACGTTGCATTTGTAGTGAACTTGAAGAAGGGAATTATTAAAGGAGATGCTGCGGGAACTACAAAAATTACTGTGACAGGAGCAAATAAAAGAAAATATACCTGTAAACTGACAGTAAAAGCATCACAACCTAAGATGAATGTAGAAAGATTAAATCTAAAAGTTGGCGATACCTATCAATTGAAATTAAAAAACTACACCGGAAAAGTAAAGTGGGTGAGCAGTGATCCGGAGTATGTAACGGTTTCAAGTACCGGAAAGATTAAAGTGATTAATTACAACAGAAGCGGCGCAAATTATGGGATACAGATTATGGCGTATTACGCCAATCGATATGGAAAATACGACAATCATTTTGCCGACTGTTGTGTAGATATACCTCTTCTTCCATCCATTGTTATGCCGGAAGGAAGAACTTGTTATAATGAGTATTATTCCAGATATCTTATGGAAGGGAAGAGCCTTACTCTTTCTACTAAGAATTTAAGTAAGAAGTATAAAGTGAAATGGAACAGTACAAACAGTGCGGTTGCCAGTGTGAATGCAAACGGAGTGGTTACAGCAAAGAAAGGTGGCAGAGCTGTAATCTATACCTATTTAGGAGATGAATACCATTTTGTAAATATCTATGTTCAGGGTAAATGGAAGTACTCAACGGATAACAAAACCCGTACAATAGTTATGATTGATGGTACAGTAATCACAGAACATCTTTATAATGTGCCGGATAGTGACATACAGGTGTGGGGATGGTTTGTAGCTTCCCACGAGAATGCTGTTTTTGATCAGGTGAATCTTACACGGGAAGAAAGTGGTAAAGCTTCTTTTGAATGGGATGAAAATTTATATGATATTGCGAGAGAGGAAGTTTTAAAATATAATAACATCTCTTATTATGGACGAGACCCATCCTACAAATATATCCCGGGACATATTCCGAATACGTCTGTTTTGAGTGGTATTTTGACAATGTGTCAAAATGATAGGCTGATGAATTCTTTAGATAAAAATGTGGCAATTGCTGCTTTTGTTCGGGATAAAAACAAATCAGGAGTAAGCGCTTAATTTTGG
>JBJELL010000084.1:0-3691 GCA_051879115.1 Lachnospiraceae bacterium | reverse complement strand
ACCTTACCGTGAGCTTGTTTACGATGGAGCAGAAGAAATCTTTTTGACAAAATACTACCATAATACTATTGTGGGATATTCTTTCAGTAAGTCCCTCTCTCTGCCGGGCGAGCGTATCGGTTATGTGGCAGTACCGGATGAGGTATCAGATGCAGAGGATATCATTGCAGGCTTAGAAGTCTCTAACAGAACCCTTGGATTTGTCAACGCACCATCATTGATCCAAAAAGCAGTTGGACAATGCGTAGGGGAAAAGACAGACATTGCCTTTTATGACAGAAACCGTAAGCTACTCTATGAAGGGCTTACGAACCTTGGATTTGAATGTATCCGCCCTCAGGGAGCCTTTTATCTGTGGATGAAATCCCCGGATGAGGACGAGGAGCGTTTTGTGCAGACGGCGAAAAAGTATCATATTATTATGGTAAAGGGTGGAGCCTTCGCATGTCCCGGATATGTGCGTTTAGCTTATTGTGTATCACCAAAGATGATTGAGAAATCCTTACCGGAATTTGAAAAATTAGCGAAAGAGTATGGTTTGAAATGATGAGAGAATGGGAAAAAAATATAAGAAAAGTAGTTCCATATGTGCCGGGGGAACAGCCGAAGAAAAAGCAGATGATTAAGTTAAATACGAATGAAAATCCGTATCCACCGGCACCGGGAGTAAAAAAAGCATTAGAGGAATTTGAGACAGACAGACTCCGTCTCTATCCTGACCCGGCAGCGGAAGAATTAGTAGAATCCATTGCAAAATATTACGGCGTGAAGAATTCACAGGTTTTTGTAGGAGTGGGTTCTGACGATGTACTGGCAATGGCATTCATGACTTTTTTTAATTCGGATAAACCGATTCTGTTTCCCGACATTACATATTCTTTTTACGATGTATGGGCAGAGGTCTTCCGCATTCCTTATGAACAGATTCCGTTGGATGAAAAACTGCATATCTGCACAAAGGATTACGAAAAAGAAAACGGAGGCGTTATCTTTCCAAATCCCAATGCTCCGACAGGTGTCCTGATTCCATTAGAAGAAGTAGAGGAAATCATAAAAGCCAATCAGGATGTTGTAGTGATTGTGGATGAAGCCTATATTGATTTTGGAGGAGAATCGGCACTGCCACTAATCGAAAAGTATGACAATCTGCTTGTAGTGCAGACCTTTTCAAAATCCCGTTCCATGGCAGGAATGAGAATTGGCTATGCTTTTGGCAATGAAAATCTGATTAAATATTTAAACGATGTGAAATATTCCTTTAACTCCTATACTATGGATCAGTTAACTCTAGCACTCGGAAAAGCCTCCATGGAAGATGAACTTTATTTCAAGGAGATTACGAATAAAATTATAAAGACAAGAGAGTGGACGAAAAAAGAATTAAAAGAACTTGGCTTTGAGTTCGAGGACTCCATGAGCAATTTTATTTTTGCCACCCATCCGAAGATAGGGGCAAAACAGTTGTTTGCTGATTTGAAAAAAGAAAATATCTATGTACGATATTTTTCAAAGCCGGAGCGTATCAGCAATTACCTCCGTATCACCATTGGAACCGATGAAGAGATGCAAAAGCTGGTAGATTTTCTGAAAAACTATAAGTAGAAGTAAAGATACGACCTAAAATACTACTTTTTCTTCTAAAAGTAGTATTTTTTTATAAAGGGGAAAAAGGTATAATGCACTCAGATTAAGAGAAAAGGTATCTGAGAGGGGGAAGAAATATGAATCTGACATCGATTACGGGATTCATTCTCTGTTTTGCCATTATACTGTCCGGTATTGCAACGAATGGTGGGTTGTCGTCTATCGGAACCTTTATCCATTTTCCATCTATGCTGGTAACCTTTGGGGGCGCTTTTTTAGCAGTACTTGCTGCTAGTGATTCGTTTCAGGATTATTTAGATGGACTGAAAAGTTTTCCAGAGGCATTGAAAAAGCCGAAACATTCTGCAAAAGAGGTTCCGAAAAAAATACTGGAAATTTCGGAAACGGCAAGAAAGGAAGGATTGCTGGCTTTAGAAGAAAGAGCGGCGGATGTAGAGGATGAGTTCTTAAAAAAGGGAATCATGCTCATTGTAGATGGGACAGACCCGGAGCTTGTCAAAGATATTCTCGAAACGGAAATGATGTACAAAGAAGAGAGAAATCAGGTAAAGATTCATTTCTGGGAGGATTTGGGAAGCTTTGCTCCAGCATGGGGAATGGTCGGAACTCTGATTGGACTTATTTACATGATGCGTTCCATGGGAGCCGACACAGCCAGTATTGGTTCGGGAATGTCATTGGCATTGATTACCACCCTGTATGGATCTATTCTTTCAAATTGGATTTGTGCACCGATTGTAAGAAAGATGAAAAAGAACAATGAAAGTGAAAGTCTGGCAATGGCACTGACGATTGAAGGAGTGTTGAGTGTGCAGGCAGGGGATAATCCGAGGGTAATTAATGAAAAAATGAAAGCTTTTTTTAATGAGAACCACAGAGAAACAGTCAGTGAAGCGGTGGTTGAATAACATAACAGGAGGAGATTTATATGTATTTGATTTCAATTATAGCGGTAATAGGGGTAACCATCGGTATCTGTATCTTAGAGGGAATGAGTCTAACATGGCTTTTGGACATACCAAGCCTTTTAATTATTTTATTAATAACCATACCAATCCTATTTTCAACAGGCATGTTGAAGGACTTTAACAATGCATTTGCATTTGTGCTGGGAAGAAAGAAGACAGAGAGCTTAAAGCAGTTAAAACGTTCGGTAGAAGCGGTCACACTGGCAATTAAAACACTGCTATTGTCGGGATTTTTTACAGCCTTTGTGCAGCTTGTTGTTATCCTAGGCTCTCTCAGTGATAAGAGCAAATTAGGACCAATGCTTGCAGTATCTATCTTAGTAGTTGTCTATGCCAGCGGACTTTCTCTGTTATTAATGCCGCTTCGTTCAAAACTGAAAATACAGATTGTGGAATACTTAAGTGAAGAAGAATAACAGGACAGGATAAGATATGAAAAAGATAATGGGAAAACTAGCGGCAGTCTTAGGTTACCTTCTGATTCTTTGTTATCTGTTAAAATCCGAATGGACACAGCTATTTAGTCTTAAGATGTTGGGATTGTTTTTCGTTGGAACTGGAATCCTGTGTCTGCCCCTTATTGGCAAAGAGCGGACGCTTGGGGAATGGCAGTCCATTATTGGACGAAACGGATTAGTGGCGGGATATTTAGAAGCGTTTATGTTGATTTTCGTAAGCATGAATACCAACGAATTGATGAGAGAAGGACTTTTAACAGAAATCGGACTGGATTTGCGTCCGATTCTGTATGGGTATATTTTACACATTATTCTGCAAAAAGAGGAAAAAGAAGAACAGCCGTTAAAAGAGCAGCAGGAGGTAAAACCGCCAATCTGGGAAAGCGAAAAGTTGACAAGACGGGAGAAAGAAGTGGCATCTCTTGTGGCAAAAAATCTTTCTAACCGCGAGATTGCGGAAGAACTGTCGATTTCAGAAGCAACCGTAAAAAAACACCTGACGAATATTTTTGAAAAGTTAGAGATTGACAGCCGGAGTAAATTGAAATAATTTATGTACATAGGATGTGGGGATACTTATAAAAATATTCTCACATCCTATTACGTTATTTTGCAGCCTTTTTTGCATAAGAGGTGGTAACCAAATCCTCATAAGGAGGA
>JBJELL010000083.1:0-3732 GCA_051879115.1 Lachnospiraceae bacterium | reverse complement strand
TAGACAACTGTCGGGAAGGATTTTTAGAGGGATTAAAAGAAGAAGGAATTGAAGAAGGCAAAAATTTAAAAGTTAATTACGACAATGCTCAGGCAGATACCGGAACAGCAGGAACCATTGCAGACAGTTATGTGTCAAAAAAAGTAGATTTGGTTGCAGCAATCGCAACTCCAAGTGCTATGAGTGCCTACAATGCCTGCATGAGTGCGGACATTCCGGTAGTCTATACGGCAGTATCTGATCCGGTAGGAGCAGGACTTGCAAAAGAAGACGGAAGCAACGCAGGCAATGTTACTGGCTCTTGTGATTTACTTCCGGTAGAAGAACAGTTAAAAATGATTCGTGCTCTTATGCCGGATGCAAAGAAAATCGGAATCCTCTACACCACCAGTGAGGCAAACTCCGTAAGTACCATTGAGCAGTACAAGGAAAAAGCACCGGACTATGGATTTGAAATTGTAGAAACAGGAATCAATACCTTAGCAGATGTAGATTTAGCAGCAGCAGATTTGGTTACAAAGGTAGACTGTATCAACAACTTAACCGATAACACAGTAGTGCAGGCACTTCAGACCGTAATTGAAAAAGCGAATGCTCAGAACATCCCGGTATTTGGAAGTGAAATCGAACAGGTAAAAGCAGGCTGTGTAGCAGCAATGGGAATTGACTACTATGAACTTGGTAAAAACACAGGTAAGATGGCAGCAAAAATCTTAAAAGGCGAAAAGACTGCAGAAGAGACCGAATACATCAAAAATGCAGAGTCAGCACTCTATATAAACACAGCCGCAGCAGACAAAATCAAAATGGATTTAGACAAAGACTATATCGCCGATGCGGCAGAAACATTTACGGAAATTACCGTAGAATAGAGAATGAACAGAACTTGGAGGTAACATCGTGGCACTCATATTAAGCGTGTTAGAACAGGGCATGATATACGCCATTATGGCGTTAGGAGTATACATCACATATAAAATACTGGATTTTCCGGATTTAACTGTAGACGGCAGCTTCCCATTGGGAGCTGCCATTACGGCGGTTATGATAACAAAGGGTTTTCATCCAATCCTGACCCTTTTGGTATCCTTTGTGGCAGGAGCTTTTGTAGGAACCTTAACGGGACTTATCCATGTAAAATGCAAAGTCAGAGACCTGCTCTCAGGAATCATTATGATGACAGCACTTTATACGGTCAATCTTCGGATTGCAGGACGTGCAAACCTGCCAATCTACAATATGAAGACGATATTTGACAACGATTTTGTACATGGGATTTTCAGGGGAAAAGCGGCTACATACAGTACAGTCATCATCATCTTCGTCATTACAATGATAATGAAATATTTATTGGACTGGTATATGAACACAAAATCCGGTTTTTTATTAAGGGCAGTTGGAGACAACGATACGATTGTAACCTCTATGGGAGTTGATAAGGGAGCCATCAAAATTATAGGACTTGCCATTGCAAATGGACTGGTAACTCTAAGCGGTTGTATCTATGCACAGCAGCAGAGATACTTCGATGTCTCCATGGGAACCGGAACGGTAGTCATCGGTCTTGCCAGTGTTATTATAGGAACCAGCCTCTTTAAAAAGGTAACATTTTTAAGAGTGACCTCAAGTGTTGTCATTGGTTCTATTATCTATAAGGCATGTGTGGCAGTTGCTATCAGCTTAGGTTTGCAGTCTACGGACTTAAAATTGATAACAGCCGTATTATTCCTAATTATTCTGATTGCGGGAATGGATAGAAAGAAGAAGGTGAAAAACAATGCTTGAGTTAAAAAATATCAATAAAAATTACAATCCGGGAACCGTGAATGAACTGTGTCTGTTTGAAAATTTCAATCTGACAATTCAGGATGGGGAATTTGTTTCCGTTGTAGGAAGCAACGGTTCGGGAAAGACTTCTATGTTAAATATCATCTGTGGAACCATTCCGGTAGATTCCGGCTCCATTCTCGTAAATGGAACCGATATTGTGAATAAAAAGGACTACATCCGTCATAGAAAAATAGGGAGGGTCTATCAGGATCCGGCAAAGGGAACCTGTCCGAGTATGACGATTCTAGAAAATATGTCCATAGCAGACAACAAGGGAAAAGGCTATGGTCTTGGGAGAGGTGTGAACAGGGCGAGAGCCGAGCATTACAGAGAAATGTTAAGGGATTTGAACTTAGGATTGGAAAATCAGATGGAAACAAAGGTGGGAGCTCTTTCCGGTGGACAGAGACAGACCCTTGCACTCTTAATGGCAACTATGAATCCTATCGAATTTTTAATCTTAGATGAGCATACGGCAGCCTTAGACCCAAAGACCGCAGAACTGATTATGGAACTGACCGGAAAAATTGTAGCAGAAAAAAAAGTGACTACCATTATGGTAACACACAACCTGCGCTATGCCGTGGAATATGGTGACCGTCTTCTTATGATGCATCAGGGAAATGCAATTATAGACAAAGCAGGAGAGGAAAAAGCCGGCTTAAAAGTAGAAGATATTTTGCAGACCTTTAATGAAATCAGTATTGAATGTGGTAATTGACAAATTTTACAAAGTTTTACGGATATTGACATTTTTTTAACAGACATATTGCGAAAAGGGCAAAAATTTAGTATCATATTCAGGTAGGTGTATATTGAAAAAACAGTAGAATAATGAAATGGGAGGATAAAGATGTATCCAATTTTAAAGAAAGAAAAATTGGCAGACAAAATATATCTGATGGATGTAAAAGCTGAAAGAGCAGCGAAAACTTGTATGCCGGGACAATTCGTTATTGTAAAGATTGATGAAGAAGGAGAACGTATTCCGTTGACGATCTGCGATTACGACAGAGAAGCGGGAACAATTACCATTGTATTCCAGGTCGTAGGTGCTTCTACCCAGAGAATGACAACTCTTGAGAAGGGAGATGCATTCCGTGATTTCGTGGGACCGTTAGGATGTGCATCGGAATTTTGTAGTGAAGACCTTGCAGAATTAAAAAAGAAAAAGATTCTGTTTGTAGCCGGCGGTGTTGGGGCTGCACCGGTATATCCACAGGTAAAATGGATGCATGAAAATGGAATAGATGTAGATGTTATTGTTGGCTCTAAGACAAAGGATATGCTGATTTTAGAAAAAGAGATGGAAGCAGTTGCAGGAAATCTCTATGTAACCACAGATGATGGTTCCTACGGACGTTCTGGAATGGTTACCACCGTAATTGAAGATTTGGTAAAAGAAGGAAATCAGTACGATGTCTGTGTAGCAATCGGACCGATGATTATGATGAAGTTCGTCTGTCTTTTGACAAAGAAATTAGAGATTCCTACCATCGTATCTATGAACCCAATTATGGTAGATGGAACAGGAATGTGCGGAGCCTGCCGTCTGACCGTTGGCGATGAAGTGAAGTTTGCATGTGTAGACGGACCGGAATTCGACGGACATTTAGTGGATTTTGATCAGGCAATGAAGAGACAGCAGATGTATAAAACAGAAGAAGGCAAAGCAATGCTGAAATTAGAAGAAGGCGACACACATCATGGCGGATGCGGACATTGCGGAGGTGACGAATAATGGATGTATTAAAGAAAACACCTGTCAGAGAGCAGGAACCAAAGGTAAGAGCAACCAACTTCGATGAGGTTTGTTTAGGATATAACAAAGACGAGGCAATGGAGGAGGCATCCCGTTGTATCAACTGTAAAAATGCAAAATGTGTAGAGGGATGTCCGGTA
>JBJELL010000082.1:2672-3747 GCA_051879115.1 Lachnospiraceae bacterium | reverse complement strand
ATCTATTCAATCCGTACCTCTTCTTCCCCATGGAAGGCTTCTTCTAATGCCTGTGCATACTCTTCTTTTGTATGCACAATCGACACTCCGATACTAGAACCGCCACAGCACGGTTTTACCACACACGGAAGGGTCAGTCCGGTCTTCTCAAAGTCCACAATCTGTGCCTCCCTTTTCATAGAGATTCCTTGAGGAGTCGGTATTCCATTGGCATTAAAGAACTGTTTTGCAATATTTTTATCCATCGCCAAAGCACTTCCTAAGTATCCCGTTCCGGTATACTTGATTCCGAATAAATCAAAGGCTGCCTGAATCTTGCCGTTTTCTCCATTCTCTCCATGCAGTGCCATAAAAACCACATCTGCCATCTGACAGATTTCGATTACGTTTGGTCCGAAAAAGTTGTCGGATTTATCCTCTCTGGATGCCTTTACTGCCGCTAAATCCGGTGCCTCCGTTGGGATTCCTTCCACATGGACACTGACCTGCTCTGCCCTATCAAAAATATCTGTCACATCTTCTTTTTTATTGCTATATCCCATGAACACATCCAAAAGAATCACATTATGTCCATTCTTTCGCAATGCTTTGCTTACCATACTTCCGGTCACGAAGGATACATCACGCTCCGTGCTGAGTCCTCCTGCTAAAACTACAATATTCATAGTTGCCTCCTGTTTTTTTGATTATTTTCTGTGGGGAATTCAAAGTTGTGAGGGTTGGATATTCTGGAAAAAAGCTATCCTGTTTCCCTCGGCAAAACATTCCGATGAGCCTTTGAAAACGAAAATTGTGTCAGTAGTGGCTTCCACAATTTTTAAGTCTCATCTTCATAGCCTCGAAAGGAACATGCTATCTTTTTTCCAGAATATCCAACATCTACAATCTTGAACTGTACCACAAACCCGCTTTGTTTCAAAAAACTGTCGTTTGACGAGTTTATCTGCGGTGGTTTTTCTTATAAAATTTACATTATTAATATAGTAAAACATTTTAAGAGGTATTACAAGAGAACAATGTTCAGAGAACACTTTTTTCCACGAAAAGGCATTTTGTGCAAAGCTATTATGGTTCG
>JBJELL010000082.1:0-2572 GCA_051879115.1 Lachnospiraceae bacterium | reverse complement strand
TCAGAGAACACTTTTTTCCACGAAAAGGCATTTTGTGCAAAGCTATTATGGTTCGTTTCGTGAAACAGAATGTTGAACAGTTTTCCTCACAAAAAGACCTCACCAGACATATATTCACATACATCTGATGAGGTCCTCCCCTCTTCCCCTATTAATATTTTAACACCTTAAAAGCCTAGAACTCCGGCTCAATTAATCCGTAAGTATTTCCTTTTCTCTTATACACCACATTGACTTCCTCTGTCTCTGCATTGCGGAACACGAAGAAGTTATGCCCTAAGAGTTCCATCTGTACACATGCATCTTCCGGATACATCGGCTTCATTCCGAAACGCTTTGTACGGATAATCTGAATCTCGTCATCGGTATTTACTTCTTTTTCAATGAATTCCTTTTTAAAGCTTGCTGCGTTCTGTTTTTTGGAAACTAATTTATTCTTATATTTTTTCAACTGACGCTCAATCACTTCTTCAACTAAGTCAATGGATACATACATATCGTTGCTGACTTGTTCTGAACGGATAATATTTCCTTTCACTGGAATTGTGACTTCGATTTTCTGTCTCTCCTTTTCTACACTTAAGGTTACAAAAACATCTGTTTCCGGAGTAAAATACTTTTCGAGTTTACTTAACTTGTCCTCTACTGCTGCCTTTAATCCTTCTGTTATTTCAATATTTCTGCCCGTAATTGTAATACGCATGTTGCCCAACCCCTTTGCAAGTTATTTTTATAATGATATTATACCACATTTTGCCTTTATCTCAAGTAATATTCAGAATTATTTTTGAATTTTTACATTCAAGTTGACATTTCTTTCCTAAAATGGTACATATAAGACTAATGAATACTATGATTTTGAACGGAGTTGGAGAATTTTATGAATAAAAATGTATTGATTACAGGGGCTTCCCACGGTATCGGTAAAGCTACAGCCATTCGTTTTGCAAAAGATGGATACCGCCTGTTTTTAAATTGTATGCGCTCTGAAGATGAACTGCAAGCACTAAAATCAGAATTGCAGCGAAAATACTCTGTAGATTGTATTACCTATATCGGTGATATCAGTTCCTCAGATTTTATAGAAAAAATGTTTGCAGATATTGAAACACGTTTTGGCGGTGTTGATATTCTTATTAACAATGCCGGCATTTCCCACATTGGATTACTAAGCGATATGACGGATGAAGAATGGCGGCATCTGATGTCCGTAAATCTCGACTCGGTTTTTTATTGCTGCCGTGCTGCAATCCCTCATATGGTATCGCAGAAATCGGGACGGATTGTTAACGTTTCTTCTGTTTGGGGAAATATCGGAGCTTCCATGGAGACTGCCTATTCAGCTTCTAAAGGTGCTGTGAATGCTTTCACTAAAGCTCTGGCAAAAGAACTGGCTCCTTCTGATATTCCGGTTAATGCTGTGGCTTTCGGAACTATCGACACCCGTATGAACTCCTGCTTTTCTAAGGAGGAACGCCTCGCCATAGAAGATGAGATTCCAATGGGACGTTATGGTACAACAAAGGAAGCGGCTGAGGTTATTTATCAGCTTGCAATCTCTCCTGCCTATCTGACCGGACAAATTGTGACTGTGGATGGCGGTTGGTGTTAATCATTTTTCTGCATGCTGTTAAAAGTCATACCAATAGTATAAAAAGAGGTGCCGATTCATCGACACCTCTTTTTTTACATTTTATTCTACTATTTCTTAGCTCCAGAAGCTGATATCAATCTTTGGAAGATCTTTTAATAATGGAATGATATAAGCACCGTAGGATTCGATTTCAGAACTATCAATGATGAGTTCTGCATTTCCGCCTTTTACACCAAGTACATCGTAGTCACCCCATACATCTTCTCTTAAGTAACTCTGCATATGTGCCTGTGCAAAATTCTTCAGTGTATATCCACCGTCTTCTCTGTTTAATCCTGCAATCTGATGGATTGGACGGATAACGGACTGTGCACTTAAATATGGTACGATATCTGATGAATCACCAAGACGTTTTACATCTCCTTCTCTACCAACCGGATTGATTAATGGAGAACCGAAAGAAACTGTATTAATAATGTTGTAACGTGCTTTTAAAACAGTGTCTCCAGAAGCCTGCTGTGCAACCATACCGCCTAAGCTGTGACCTGTGAAGATTACGTTTGCTCCTTTTGGAACTACTTTGCATACAACTTTACGAATCTCTCTGATATAGAAGTTATCCTGCTCGAAACCAACCTGTAAGTCTGTCATAACTCCACGTGGCTCGTTGAACATGAACTCTGTTCCAGCAAGACCTACTAAGTATACATCTTTTTCTATTTTCTTTCCAAATACATTTGTCTTAACAAGTTTTGCAGGTGCGATTGCGATTGGTCCGTTGGAATCCGGATTTGTACCTGTATCGCAGTGGTAATAACCCTGATATACAAACTTTGCTACATCGCAAGATGTATCATATGTCTCTTCTGCAGCTTTTGCTGTCATAGATGGTAATAATGTTGTTCCTGTTACTGCTGCTGTCATTGCAAAGCATAAAGCCCATTTCCAAATCTTTTTCATCTTCATGATTGTTTTCCT
>JBJELL010000081.1:0-3784 GCA_051879115.1 Lachnospiraceae bacterium | reverse complement strand
TAAGAAGAAAGTAGGTTAGTTTAAATATGGCTAAAAAAGTTGCAAAAAAAGTAACAAAAAAGCGTGTAAAGAAAAACGTTGAACGCGGACAGGCACATATTCAGTCATCTTTCAATAATACAATCGTAACAATCACAGATGCTGAAGGAAACGCTTTATCATGGGCAAGTGCCGGTGGTCTTGGATTTAGAGGTTCAAGGAAATCTACTCCTTATGCTGCACAGATGGCAGCAGAGACTGCAACAAAAGCAGCTCTCATACACGGATTAAAGACAGTAGATGTTATGGTAAAAGGACCAGGTTCAGGTAGAGAAGCAGCAATCCGTGCATTGCAGGCTTGCGGTCTGGAAGTTTTAAGCATCAAAGATGTAACTCCTGTACCACATAACGGATGTCGTCCACCAAAACGTAGAAGAGTTTAATTAGGAGGTAGAATCTAAGATGGCAGTAAATAAAACACCAGTCCTGAAAAGATGCAGATCTTTAGGTTTAGATCCGGTATATTTAGGATATGACAAAAAATCTAAAAGAGAATTAAAAAGAGCAAACAAGAAGATGTCTGAGTACGGTCTTCAGTTAAGAGAAAAACAGAAAGCAAAATTCATTTACGGTGTATTAGAAAAACCTTTCCGTAATTACTATGAAAAGGCAGATAGAATGAAAGGACTTACAGGTCCTAACTTAATGGTTATTCTTGAGAGCAGACTTGACAACGTAATTTTCCGTTTAGGATTTGCAAGAACAAGAAGAGAAGCAAGACAGATTGTTGACCACAAACACGTATTAGTAAATGGAAAACAGGTAAACATTCCTTCTTACTTAATCAAAGCAGGCGATGTTATCGAAATCAAAGAAAAATGCAAAGGATACCAGAGATACAAAGATATCTTAGAAGTTACAGGCGGAAGATTAGTTCCAGAGTGGCTTGACGTAGATCAGGAGAACTTAAGAGGAACTGTAAAAGAATTACCTTCCAGAGAAGTAATCGACGTACCTGTAGACGAGATGCTCATTGTCGAATTATATTCTAAATAATATGTAAAGCAATGATACCCGAAAAAGGAGGGACTTTGTAGTGTTTGAGTTCGAAAGACCAAAAATTGATATCGCTGAGATTTCAGAAGATAAAAAATATGGCAGATTTGTCGTAGAACCTTTGGAAAGAGGTTATGGTACCACACTTGGGAACTCTTTAAGAAGAATTATGTTATCTTCTTTACCAGGTGCAGCAGTAAGTCAGGTTAAGATTGACGGTGTGTTACATGAGTTTTCTTCCATTCCGGGAGTAAAAGAAGATGTAACAGAAATCATCATGAACATCAAAAATCTGGCGATTAGAAATAACAGCTCATCTAACGAGGCAAAAGTTGCTTACATTGAATTTGAAGGTGAAGGCGTAGTAACCGCAGCAGATATTCAGAAAGATGCTGATATCGAGATTATGAATCCTGATTTAGTCATTGCACATCTGAACGGCGGTGCAGACTGCAAACTGTATATGGAATTAACCATTACAAAAGGCAGAGGCTACGTCAGCGCAGATAAGAATAAAAGCGAAGATGTACCAATCGGTGTCATCGCAGTAGATTCTATCTACACTCCGGTTGAACGTGTCAACTTAACAGTTGCTAACACACGTGTCGGCCAGGTTACCGATTATGATAAGCTGACATTAGACGTATACACCAACGGTGCGTTAGAGCCTGATGAGGCAGTCAGTCTTGCAGCAAAGGTTTTAAGTGAGCATTTGAATTTATTCATCGACCTTTCCGAGAATGCGAAGACAGCAGAGGTTATGGTAGAGAAAGAGGATGACGAAAAAGGCAAAGTTCTTGAAATGAACATTGACGAGTTAGAGTTATCCGTACGTTCCTACAACTGCTTGAAGAGAGCAGGAATCAACACAGTAGAAGAGTTGACAAACCGTACACCGGAAGACATGATGAAGGTTCGTAACTTAGGACGTAAGTCTTTAGAAGAAGTATTAGCAAAATTAAAAGAATTAGGTTTACAGCTCAATCAGGGCGAAGAGTGAACATAATTTTTACTCATATGTAAAGCCAAGCCGGTAAGTCCAATAAGGCACGGCGCGGTGGACTCATGAGTGGCATATTAAGATAACATTCGGTAAGTAAGACCAAAGGGCGTGGCTGGATGTTCCACAAATGGAGGATAATAAAATGGCAAAATATCGTAAATTAGGAAGAACCTCTGATCAGAGAAAAGCTCTTATCAGAAACCAGGTAACAGCATTGTTATACAATGGAAGAATCGTTACTACAGAAGCAAAAGCAAAAGAAGTTCGTAAAGTTGCTGAAGGTTTAATTGCTTTAGCAGTAAAAGAAAAAGACAACTTTGAAGAAGTAACTGTAAAAGCTAAGGTTGCTCGTAAAGACGCTGATGGAAAAAGAGTAAAAGAAGTTGTAGATGGTAAGAAAGTAACTGTATACGATGAAGTAGAAAAAACCATCAAAAAAGATATGCCTTCCCGCTTACATGCAAGAAGACAGATGTTAAAAGTTCTTTACCCTGTAAAAGAAGTTCCAGCAGAAGGAGCAAAGAGAAAGAAAAACACCAAAAACGTTGATTTATGTGATAAGTTATTCACAGAAATCGCTCCAAAATATGCAGACCGTAACGGTGGTTACACAAGAATCATCAAAATCGGACAGCGTAAAGGTGACGGTGCTTTAGAAGTTGTTCTTGAATTAGTATAAGAGACCGGAACATAAATAGGAAAACCGCTGTAATCAGTATTTGAAATGTACTGGTTATGGCGGTTTTTTATTTAATAGGAAATTCCTTTGGATTTCCTATTAAATAAAAACGCTCCGCGAGGATGTGCACTCGCGTGATAGGAAGATGTCAGCTAAAGCTGACCACGCTCGGCACGCAAAGTGGGTGAGCCCACTTTGTTCTAGATTAGGAGGAGAAAGGGATTGAAAGTTTTAATTGATGGTAAAATCAACAAAAACCAAAAGTGTAAATTGTGGGAGATAATAGGAGATATTACAGAATTTTCAATAGAAAGAGAGTATATGGGGAGATTGAGCAGAGAAGAAATATGCAAAGTACAAAATGAATTGGAAGAATATTATAAAAAAGAGGATTTGAAAAGACGAGAGGAATATGATAGGACAGGTTCAGATTACAAGAAGGAGTTAAGAAAATTATTAGGGATAAAGACGAAGGAAGAAGCAGAAGAATATTTTGATGAACTTGCAGCAGAGGAGCAGGAAGTTTTAGAAGATATAGATTTTGTTATCGGAAAGAGTAATATTCCAAAAGATATTCAGGATTCAAAAGAGTTTTTATATCAAAAAATTACGCGTATTGGAACAGCTTCTGTGGGAGGACTCTATGGTATCTATTTTTTTAAAACAGGGCGATTGTATCAAGAACTTATGAGCCGTATGAACAATATATTTGATGACTATGTTATAGGAAAAGAGAAATATGAAAATATGGTTTTATACAGAAACGAACAGGCGATATTGGAAATATTTACAGAGCAAGAAGAAATAATTTTGGATATAAGTGAGAGTCAGTATAAAGAACTTCAAAAATTGAAAATGGATATAAAAAAAATATGAACATAAAAATGCCTGTCGATGGATTGTCGAAGATATATTAAATTGTCGAGTTTATGTCGCCCCCATCGCCTAGACAAGTAGAAACAGGTTTTATATAATTTTCTTGTACGATTAATCGATAAAGGGAGAAATGCAAATGATAAAAATTGGTATTTGTGATGACTCTGTATCGGACAGGAAGGAATTGCTTG
>JBJELL010000080.1:1522-3788 GCA_051879115.1 Lachnospiraceae bacterium | reverse complement strand
TAATCTTTCTTTGGAATCTGTTTGTCCATCTTTAAGATATGGTTTACCAGCCAGTCTAATAAAAATGCAATTAATTCCTTCAAATAACCTTCCTGATCACTGTCTACATCATCTAAATTCACTTCATTCAACCGGTCTACGAAAGCCTGATGTGCATATTGCTGAAACTCAAGACCCTCATATCCTGTTTTTTCCATATAGTCCTCTTCATCTTTAAAATGCATTACCGTGTAATCTTTTAATTCACCCAGAATAATTTTGATATCATCATATTTGTCGTTGAAAAGGACATCGTTTGTAAGCTCATTCGTTTCTTTAATAATCTCAAAGAGACGACGATGCTCCTTGTCGATTAATTCTATTCCTGTCTTATATTTGTCGGTAAATGCGAATGGATCATTTTCATCTTCTGACAGGGTAAGTTTTCCAATCATGATATCACTGCCTAAAATATGACCATACAACCAACGTGTCAGGTATTCTAACAGTTCGGCTAATACCTGCTTTCCGTCCTCTTCCTTCAGGTTCTCTAAATCAAAATCATTCACTTTTTCACGAAACTGTGCATGTTCCTTTTTCTGTCTTGGAAGTTCCGGGTCTTTGATTTCTTCCATGTAAGCCTCTTCATGTTCAAAATGCTCTGCGGCATACTTTTTGAGCTCTAAAACCAGGTTCTTTACACCGGCAAATGCTGTAGTATCATCTTTCAAAAGCTCAAAGGCTTCATTAATGATAGAAAACAGTCTGCGGTGTTCTTCGTCAATTACGGTAATTCCCGTTAAACAATCTTCTGTAAATCTATACATAACGTTCATCCTTTCCAGTAATTTTTTTATTTTTGGTGTTCTTTTGCATAATTTGTAAATTCTAAAGAAGTTACACGGGAAGCACCTTCCTTTTCCACATCGGTTTTCCCATCAATCTCAATACCATATTCTCTTTCGATAATCTCTTTGATTCTTCCGGTTCCTCTGCAAAAAGCTCCCTGACAATATCCCATAGAGGCTCTGGTTCTTCGTTTTACACCGTCTACCGTTGTCACCTTAATTCCTCTGTGCAAAGCATCTACGATAGTGCCTTCTTCCACCTGCTCACATCTGCATATGATTTTTTCCGGACAGGAAGGAATATCAATGAGACGATTAATCTCCTCAAAAGAACGCATCTGCTCTTTCTTCGTAATAATTGGTGCCCGATAAGCCACATAGTCGGACTTTTCCTTCAACTCCAATCCCTGTTTTGCTAATTCTTCCACAATCATATCTGCAATCGCAGGGGAAGAAGTAAGACCCGGAGACTGAATTCCGGCAGCATTTAAAAATCTCTCTGTACTGGTTGCTCCAATGACAAAGTCATCCGTAGAAGCTACCGCACGGATTCCGGTAAAACTTCTAATAAATGTAGCCGGTTCTATCTTATCGGTTGTATATAATCCCTCCTGATAGATTTTCCACAACCTGTCAATATGGGTACTGCGGTTGGTGGTTCCGTCTTCATCAATGGCATCCGGTCCTAAAAGGAGATTTCCATGATAGGTGGAAGTTACTAAAATGCCTTTTCCCATCTTAGACGGCATCTGGAATACAACGTTATTCAGGATATCCCCTGTTCCCGGAGCAAATAGCAGGTATTCACCGGAACGCGGACGAATCTCAAAGGTCTTTTCGTTAACCATCTGGTCTATTTTGTCTGAGAAAAGTCCTGCTGCATTCACAATATATCTTGTCTCAAATTCTCCCTGATTCGTAGAGATTAAGAAACTATCTTCTTTTTTATCAATGTTTTCTACCTCTGTCTCAAGGAAGAGTTCTGCTCCATTGGTAATGGCGTTCTCTGCCATAGCGATTGCCATTTCATAAGGTGAACATACTCCTGCACCTTCACAGTAGAGTGCATAGACAGCATTCGGATTCATATTCGGTTCAATTTCTCTGATTTCTTCTTTCTTTAAAATCTTCAAATCTGTCAAACCGTTCTTTTTGCCGTTTTCTAACATCTTTTCGAGTTTTGGCAAATCGTTCTCATCCGTGGTAAAGACCAGACTTCCGGTCTTTCTGAAACCAAAATTCAATTCTTTATTTAACTGTTCAAACTGGATACGTCCTTTATAGCAAAGACGTCCTTTTACTTTGTCGTTAGATTCGGCATATCCACCGTGAACAATGGCACTGTTTGCCTTGGTTGCTCCCATGGATACATCTTTTTCCTTTTCTAAAATTCCTATGGAAAGCTCATATTTTGAAAGCTTTCTAGCGATAGTGGTTCC
>JBJELL010000080.1:0-1422 GCA_051879115.1 Lachnospiraceae bacterium | reverse complement strand
CCTTCTTCTCCTATAGTTCCTGTCGGTTTAAATCCCGACTTTTCCAATAAGCCCTGAGACTTTTTATTATCTTCTTCAGTCTCTGCCATGATATAGTAAACGTTTTCATTTTGAAACGCCCACTCTATTATACCATTTACTGCCTCGAATCCATAGCCTTTTTGTCGGTATTTTTCATTTATTCCATATCCTATTTCAACTTCCCCTTTTTCATTTACACTTCCTTTAAAACCGACACCGCCAATAGGGGTTTTATCACGCTTTAAAAGAATCGTCCACTCCGTATACCAGAGCCAGTCTTTAGAATTTGCTTCCATGCCCTGAATCATGTCCCGATATGCTTTTTGCATTTCCGGGTCTGTTTCATTTTCCAAAGCTGCTTCTAGTTCCTGTAACGTTTTCGGAATGAGGTATAGATTTTTTGTCTTTAATTGTATATTTTTATTTTTCATGAGATTTTCCTGCCATTTCTATTCGTTTATCGTTAAATCACATTCCGATTCTTCAATGAAGCTGTCGGTATCTACCACAACCTTAGCTTCTGTGGTTCCAATTTTTCTAAATGCTGTGTTTTCCTCATAGGTAGCGTATCGTTCTAAGGTATATAGTAAGGTAACGGTTTCGCCACCGGGAATAATCTCTACATTTGTAATCTGCTTATTGTTTTGATTCTCTACGCATCGCAACGGAACATTCACCCCATCAATTACCAGATTCAGATAGGGATAAAAAGAACATAGTTCACTTCCTTCATTTTTAATGGTAACAGCAATACTGGAATTGAGTCCTTTTGCAGTAACCAGTTCTGCTTTTTCTAATTTATAATCGTTGCTTCTCTCAAATTCTGAAATAGCATCCTCCCTTTGAGTTTCTAAGGTGATATACTCAATAAAAAAAGCAATTAATAACATAGCAATTATTATGATTCCATATGGTGTTTTCTTTTTACTATTCATTTCGTTCTTCTCCCTTAAAATCGAGATTTATGTAAGATACTTTTTGGAGTTTTGGAATATATGTTTCCTCATAATATTTGCTCTCCGTATATTCTCTGATATGCAAGGTTGCTTCCTGTGCCTCCTGGGGAATCAGAAAGAGAAATTTTCCTTTTTCTTCGTAATAACCGGTTGTGATTCCTTCTTCTTTTTTTAAAAGGTCTATTAGCAGTTCATCGTTTGTGATATCCCATAAATACATCGGATAATAAAAATGTCCTTCTGTCTGTAGATATGTCGCTGTTCCACAAAAACCGGTATACTGCAGTTCTCCTTCCGATACATAGGATACCTGAACATATTTCCATCCTTCCGGTACTTCTAACTCTTCTGTCTCATATTCGGATGCTTCCGTGAGAGTAATATCATATTCCGGAATGGAAATTTTATCTCCCAGCTTACATTCTGTTGTTTTAACATCTTTTAC
>JBJELL010000079.1:0-3834 GCA_051879115.1 Lachnospiraceae bacterium | reverse complement strand
GTATAGCGGATTTTGGGTTAAATTACAATTTTACAACTGCTTTTTATCTGGTTTTTGGTCTCCTTTCCTCCGTCCTTATCTTCTCCCTTATTTTTATCCTTCGATGGGATATTCACGGTAATGGTACAGGTTCCTTTTCTTCCTCATGATATGGAATCTTAGCGTTTTATCTTTGAATAT
Source organism: Lachnospiraceae bacterium (assembly GCA_051879115.1). Taxonomy (GTDB): domain Bacteria; phylum Bacillota; class Clostridia; order Lachnospirales; family Lachnospiraceae; genus Maccoyibacter. The sequence continues at coordinate 3,654 of JBJELL010000079.1, read as the reverse complement.
TTGTTACTATATTATAACATATTTGTTTTTAAAATATTTGACTTATTTCTCTAAAATTGTTATACTTCAAGTTATCGCGTAGCCAAAAGGTGTAAATCCAGATATGGATTTGCACCTTTTTTGTTTTTCATTACGCGAAATACAGGTTATGGTAGCTTTCCTAAAAAAGTCTCCTATCAACAAAAGGAGGTTCACATGAACGAAGAAGTAACAATGAACAAATTAGGAACGATGAAAATTAACAAGCTTATGCTGTCAATGGGAATTCCCATGATTCTCTCTATGATGTTTCAGGCAGTATACAATATTGTGGACAGTGCATTCGTTTCCAACATGCCCGGTACGGGAGAAATGGCTCTAAATGCCCTTACTCTGGCTTTCCCGGTTCAAATGCTAATGGTTGCAATCGGAATTGGTACCGGAGTAGGAACAAATGCCCTCTTATCAAAAAGTATCGGACAGGGTGATTATAAGAAAGCCAGTAAGGTAGCCGGAAACTCTATGTTTTTAGGAATTATCATCTATGTGGTGTTTCTTTTATTTGGACTGTTTGGCGTAGGAGTCTATGCTTCCAGTCAGACTGCAAATCCTGAAGTTCAGAAAATGGTCGTTACTTATTTGAGAATATGCTGTACTGCTTCTATGGGTGTTGTATTTTTCGCTATTTTTGAAAAATTATTACAAGCTACAGGTCATTCGCTTCATTCTACAATTGCCCAGGTTGTGGGTGCCCTTGTAAACATAATCCTTGACCCGATTCTCATTTATGGATTATTGGGATTTCCGACTTTGGGAGTAAGCGGTGCCGCTTATGCTACCATCATTGGTCAGATAGCGTCTGCTCTGCTGGGTCTTATTTTCCACTTAAAGAAAAACAAGGAAATTTCCAATGGTATGCAATATATGAAACCGGATTTAAAAATTATCAAAGCCATCTATTCCATTGGACTTCCTGCAATTATTGCCCAGGCGTTGATGTCAATTATGACCTATGGCATGAACATCATTCTTGGGACAATCAGTGAATCGGCAGTTACCGCTTATGGTCTGTACTATAAAATACAACAGTTTATCATCTTTGCCGCCTTTGGTCTGCGTGATGCCATCACACCGATTGTATCCTTTAACCACGGAATGAGAAGTAAAAGCAGAGTAAAAGATGGTATCAAATATGGGATGCTCTACACTATTATTATTATGTTCGTGGGATTGATTATCATTGAAGTTTTGGCAAGACCACTTTCCGCACTGTTTGGATTATCCGGTGAAACCCAGAGCATCTGCATCAGTGCAATGCGTATCATCTCTTTGAGCTTTGTCTTTGCCGGAATGAACATCGCATACCAGGGAATCTTTCAAGCATTAAATGGTGGAATGGAATCCCTTATCATATCCGTTTTAAGACAGTTCTTATTCGTACTGCCTGTGGCATGGGGCTTTTCCCTTCTTGCACGACGTTCAAACGGTATGATTTGGACTGTCTGGCTGACATTTATTATTGCAGAGTTTTTATCATGTGTCATTGCAACATTATTTATGAAAAGAATAGACCGCAAGGTTATCTCAGAACTGGAGGAATAAGTATATGAAAAAAATCGTTACAATCAGCAGAGAATTCGGCAGCGGTGGACGTTTCATCGGCGAAACCTTAGCAGAAGAACTCGGATTTGCATTTTATGACAAGAAAATCATCGAGCAGGTTGCCGAAAAGACCGGATTGTCCGAAAAATATATCGCCGAGCGGGGAGAATATGCACCTTTAAAAAATATGTTCTCCTATTCATTTATCGGCAGAGATGCGCAGGGCAGTTCTATCGAAGACTACATCTATCAGGCTCAGCGTAATATTATCTGCGACCTTGCCCAAAGGGGAAACTGTGTCATCGTGGGCAGATGTGCCGATTATATTTTGCGGGATAGAGATGATGTTTTAAACGTATTTATTTATGGTGATAAAGAGGAAAAATGCAAAAGAATCATGAAGCTTTATAATAAGACAGAAAAAGACGCTTTGGTTCTAATGAAAGATACAGATAAAAAAAGAAGTATTCATTACGCTTACTATACAGAGCAGAAATGGGGAGCTGCAAGAAACTATGCTCTCTGCTTAAACAGCAGTGTTTTAGGATACGATAAATCCGTTAAGATTCTAGCAGAGATTGTTCATTAAACACCTGCAAGAGGATGTCTTTACTATCAGATTGTGTGTCTGATTCATATTATCGCAGATAGCAAAGACATCCTCCTTGCTCTACAAAAAAGTCTTAAAATCCTCATAGTTTTTCTTCAAAAGTTCCGGTGTTTTTAAACCATACGGACACTTGCTCATACATTTTCCACATTCAAGACAGCCCTCAATCTTTTTCATCTTCTCCTGCCACTCCGGTGTCAAATATTCCTCCTTCGGTGCACGGCGAAGCATCAAACTCATTCTCGCACAGTTGTGGATTTCAATTCCCGCCGGACATGGCATACAGTAACCGCAGCCACGACAGAATTCTCCTGACAATTCCTGACGGTCTTTTTCAATCTTAGACTGCATTTCCTCTGTCAGCACAGGAGGATTTTCCTGATAGGATAAAAATTCATCCAATTCGCTTTCTCTTTGTACTCCCCAGATTGGTGCTACATGGTCAAACTGTGACAGATAGGCATAGGCAAGAGCTGAATCGTTAATGAGTCCCCCGGATAAGGCTTTCATGGCGATAAATCCCATGTTTTTCTCCTTACACAGGGAGACAATCTCCATATCTTCTTTCGTTGCAAGATAGCAGAACGGAAACTGCATAGTTTCATACAAACCGGATTCTATGGCTTCTTTTGCTACGGACAGACGGTGGTTTGTAATTCCAATATGGCGGATTTTTCCCTGCTCCTTTGCTTTTAAAATGGCATCATACAGACCGGACTCATCTCCCGGTTTTGGACAGAATGCCGGATTGTGGAACTGATAGATATCAATATAGTCGGTCTTTAACTTTGTAAGACTCGTCTCTAAATCCCTCCAAAAATCTTCTGCATTCTGTGCTCCGGTCTTTGTGCTGATAATAATTTTATCCCTTGTATATTCAAAGGCTGCTCCTAATTTTTCCTCACTGTCTGTATACATTCTTGCCGTATCAAAGTAATTGATTCCGTGATAGAATGCTTTTTGCAGCAGATAGACTGCCTCTGCCTTTGTAATTCTTTGAATCGGCAGTGCTCCAAATCCGTTTTTACTTACGGTAAGTCCTGTAGTTCCCAATGTTACTGTCTGCATTTTTATCCTCCTTTGTATTCCTCCCTGTTTTGACAGGAAACTCTATATCTCTTCTATGAACATGGTTCTTAAAATACCGGATTTCTCATGTTCCCGCTTTCCTGCTCCAAGTCCGGTCTTTTGGATTAAGAATCTTTTTGGCAATTCTGACTTTGTACGGACTGCTGCCACGATTGCCGCCCCGGTAGGTGTTACGAACTCTCCCTTTACCTCCATGATATGCATAGGAATCCGGTGTTTTCTTACAATCTCGGTAACTGCCGGAACCGGAATCGGAAGAACTCCGTGCTGACAACGTACCTCTCCCTTCCCTTCATACAATTCCGTAACAATCACTTCTCCAATATCGAGATTGTCGAGACAGACTGCTGCCGATACAATATCCACAATAGAAT
>JBJELL010000078.1:0-3837 GCA_051879115.1 Lachnospiraceae bacterium | reverse complement strand
CCTTCACAATGGCAAACGTCATTGCGAGATTAAATAAACCAACATTAATCATTTCGCATAATAAAACTTTAGCAGCACAGCTCTACGGAGAATTCAAAGAATTCTTTCCGGAAAATGCCGTGGAGTATTTTGTGTCCTACTACGACTACTATCAACCGGAAGCATATGTGCCGTCCACAGATACCTATATTGCAAAAGATTCCTCCATCAATGAGGAAATCGACAAGCTGCGTCTGTCTGCAACGGCAGCTTTAGTAGAACGTAAGGATGTTATCGTAATAGCCAGTGTATCCTGTATCTATGGTTTGGGAAGCCCGGAAGATTACATGGGCATGATGGTATCCCTGCGTCCCGGAATGGAAAAAGACAGAGATGATGTGATTAGAGCATTAATCGATATCCAGTACACTAGAAACGAAATGGACTTTGGACGTGGAACCTTCCGCGTACATGGGGATGTGGTAGAGATTTTTCCGGCAAACAGCAGCGATACCGCAGTAAGGGTAGAATTTTTCGGAGATGAGATAGACCGCATAACGGAAATTGATGTATTAACCGGCGAGATAAAAAGCCGCTTAGAGCACATTTCCATTTTCCCGGCATCCCACTATGTCGTGCCCCAGGAAAAAATCAACCGTGCCTGTGTAGATATAGAAAAAGAATTAGAAGAACGGGTCAGATATTTCAAAGGGGAAGACAAGCTGTTAGAAGCGCAGAGAATTGCAGAGCGAACCAACTTCGATATAGAGATGTTAAAAGAGACGGGATTTTGCAGCGGAATTGAGAACTATTCCAGACATCTAGCAGGAATTCCGGCGGGAGCTACACCGCACACATTAATGGATTATTTTACCGATGATTATCTGATTATTGTAGATGAGTCCCATATTACCATTCCTCAGGTACGGGGAATGTATGCCGGAGACCAGGCAAGAAAATCCACCCTTGTGGACTATGGATTTCGTCTGCCGTCGGCAAAGGACAACCGCCCTTTGAATTTTGCAGAATTTGAGAGTAAAATAGACCAGATGCTTTTCGTATCTGCCACACCAAGTGACTATGAGGAAGCACATGAACTGCTCCGCACTGAGCAGATTATCCGTCCAACGGGATTACTCGATCCGAATGTGGATGTCCGCCCGGTAGAGGGTCAGATTGATGACCTGTTAGCGGAAGTGAAAAAAGAGACGGCAAATCACAATAAGGTACTGGTAACAACATTGACAAAGCGGATGGCAGAAGATTTGACAGACTATATGAGAGAAGTCGGCATCCGCGTCAAATATCTGCATTCCGATATTGATACCCTTGAGAGGGCAGAGATAATCCGCGACCTGCGTCTGGATGCGTTTGACGTATTGGTGGGAATCAACCTCTTAAGAGAGGGTCTGGATATACCGGAGATTACCCTTGTGGCAATTTTAGATGCGGATAAGGAAGGATTCCTGCGTTCCCATACATCCCTGATTCAGACCATAGGAAGGGCAGCACGTAATCAGGATGGACACGTTATCATGTATGCAGATACCATTACGGACTCTATGCGGATGGCAATTGAAGAGACGAAGCGGAGACGCCAGATTCAGGAAGCTTATAATAAAGAACACGGAATCACACCGAAGACCATTGAAAAATCAGTCCGTGATTTAATCAGTATTTCCAAGAAGGTAGCCAAAGAAGAGATAGACTTTAAGAAGGATCCGGAATCTATGAGCAAAGAAGAATTAGAAAAGCTCATAAAAGATGTCAAAAAGCAGATGGATCGTGCTGCTGCCGACTTGAACTTCGAGGCTGCCGCAGAACTGCGTGATAAGATGTTAGAGCTTCGCCGCATGGTAGAAGAAATCAAAGGACATACTGAAAGATAGAAACAGATGGAGGAAGTAATGAAAGAAAGGAAATACATTAAAATCAGAGGAGCTAATGAGCATAACCTGAAGCATTTAGATATTGATATCCCGCGAAATGAATTCGTCGTACTGACAGGACTCAGTGGTTCGGGAAAATCCTCGCTGGCTTTTGATACAATCTATGCAGAGGGACAGAGACGTTATATGGAATCTCTCTCTTCCTATGCAAGACAGTTCTTAGGACAGATGGAAAAACCCAATGTAGAAAAGATAGAGGGACTTTCCCCGGCGATTTCCATTGATCAGAAGTCGACGAACCGAAATCCCCGTTCCACAGTGGGAACCGTAACGGAGATTTACGATTACCTGCGTCTTCTCTATGCACGCATCGGAATTCCACATTGTCCAAACTGTGGAAAAGAGATAAAAAAGCAGACAGTAGATGAGATGGTAGACCGTATTATGGAATTGCCGGAACGGACAAAGATACAGCTTTTAGCACCGGTGGTTCGCGGAAGAAAGGGAATGCACCAGAAGCTTTTTGAAAAGGCAAAGCGGAGCGGTTATGTTCGTGTGCAGGTGGACGGTAATACCTACGAACTGACAGAAGAAATTGTATTAGACAAAAATATTAAGCATAATATTGAGATTGTGGTAGACCGTCTTGTGGTAAAAGAGGGAATTGAAAAACGTCTGACCGATTCCATTGAAAATGTACTGGATTTAGCAGATGGTCTTATGATGGTAGATGTCATAGGCGGGGAGATGATGCAGTTTTCCCAGAGCTTTTCCTGTCCGGATTGCGGCATCAGCATTGATGAGATTGAACCGAGGAGTTTCTCTTTTAATAACCCGTTTGGAGCCTGCCCTGAATGTTTTGGTTTAGGTTATAAAATGGAGTTTGATGAGGATTTGATGATACCGGACAAAAGTCTTGCTATTTCCGAAGGGGCAATTCAGGTCTTAGGATGGCAATCCTGTACGGATTCCTCCAGTTATACCTATGCAATTTTAAAGGCATTGTCGGAAGAGTTTGATTTTGATTTGAGTACCCCCTATGAGGAACTGCCGGAAGATATCCGGGATATCCTTATCAATGGAACGGATAGAATTGTTAAGGTATATTATAAAGGTCAGCGCGGGGAAGGAGTTTATGACGTACGTTTTGAAGGTCTGATACAGAATGTGCAGAGACGTTACCGGGAGACCGGTTCGGAAACTACCAAACAGGAATATGAGACCTTTATGAGAATTACTCCATGTAAAGTCTGTAAAGGTCAGCGTTTAAAGAAAGAATCTTTAGCCGTAACCGTCTGCGATAAGAATATTCATGAAATAACGGAGATGTCCATTAATAAACTCTCAAAATTTATAGGAAATATGGAACTGACGAAACAGCAGCAGTTGATTGGAGAACAGATTATCAAAGAAATCCGTGCGAGAGTGGGATTTCTTGTGGATGTAGGATTGGATTACCTGACCCTTGCCCGTGCTACGGGAACACTTTCGGGAGGAGAGGCACAGCGAATCCGTCTTGCGACCCAGATTGGTTCGGGACTGGTGGGAGTCGCCTATATTTTAGATGAACCGAGCATCGGACTCCATCAAAGGGATAATGACAAACTTTTGAACACCTTAAAGAACCTGAAGGACTTGGGAAATACCCTGATAGTGGTAGAACATGATGAGGACACCATGCTGGCTGCTGATTATGTGGTGGACATCGGTCCGGGGGCAGGTTCCCATGGCGGAAAGGTGGTAGCGCAGGGGACTGCCGAAGAAATCATGCAGGTGGAGGAATCTATCACGGGACAGTATCTCAGCGGCAGACGACAGATTCCTGTACCGGAAACCAGACGCAAGCCCACGGGATGGCTGAAGATAACCGGTGCAAAGGAGAACAATCTGAAGGATATTACAGTGGATATTCCTTTGGGTGTCATGACCTGTGTGACGGGCGTCTCCGGCTCGGGAAAATCCAGCTTAG
>JBJELL010000077.1:0-3840 GCA_051879115.1 Lachnospiraceae bacterium | reverse complement strand
GGAAGGAAAGACGATTAAGGAATATGCTCCGACTGTGAAATCTCAGTTGGATATGGTGGCCTCATCTACTTGGGATGCAATTCATACCGGTATGCGTATGGTGGTAGAAAATACCAGTTCCTTCGACGATATGGGTGTTGAGGTTGCCGGAAAGACCGGTACGGCACAGCAGGTAGCAAATCGTCCAAACCACGCACTTTTTGTGGGATATGCACCATATGCAAATCCGGAGATATCCATTGCAACCAGAATTGCCTATGGATATACCTCCCATAATACGGCTGATGTATCCGCACAGATTTTAAAATATTATTTCAAACTTGCAAGTGAAGAAGAACTCTTAGACGGCCAGGCAGAGAATGTAGGTGCATCCTCCAACTCCGTTACAGATTAATGACAGACTGGATAACAGGAGGGACAGCATGGAACAACAGGTAATATTAAAAAGCAATCGTTACGGCATCAATCTAATCTTAAATGAACAGATGCCCTTTGAGGAATTGTTAGAAGCCATTATTTTAAAGTTTCATGAATCAGATAAGTTTTTTAAAAATGCCAAAATAGGAATTTCCTTTTCAGGAAGAAAGCTCTCCACAGAGGAGGAAATCCGCATCGTAGATGCAATTACAGAATCAACCAGTATTCAGATTCTATGTGTCTTAGAAAACGATGAGCAGAAAGAGTTAGATACCAAAGCACAGATTGAGGAAGTCCTAAGACGTCAGGACGAGAGTACGGGGCAGTTCTACAAAGGAACTCTCCGTTCCGGACAGGTCTTAGAGTCTGAAACAAGCATTGTGATTATTGGGGATGTGAACCCCGGGGCAAAGATTGTGGCAAAGGGCAATATTGTGGTCTTAGGAAGTTTAGATGGCAGTGCCTATGCCGGAGCAGCTGGAAATCCGGATTCATTTGTAGCAGCCCTGCATATGAATCCGATTCAGATAAAAATTGCCGATATAATTGGCAGAAGCGAAGATAAAAGTCCGCTGGAGAGACTTCGTGGACGTAAAAAACATTTAGAACCTCAGGTAGCGTACGTAAAAGATGAAGCCATTTACATTGATGTAATGAGAAATGGAGTGTTTGAAAACTTTTATTAAGCGGAGGTCACAATGGGTGAAGTAATTGTAATAACATCAGGAAAAGGCGGTGTTGGCAAGACAACCACAACAGCCAACATTGGAACAGGTTTAGCACAGTTAGATAAAAAGGTCATATTGATTGACACGGACATTGGACTAAGGAACTTAGATGTTGTTATGGGATTAGAGAACCGGATTGTCTATAATCTGGTAGATGTGATTGAAGGAAACTGCCGGTTAAAGCAGGCGGTCATAAGAGATCGGAAATACCCGAATCTCTATCTGATACCTTCTGCACAGACCAAGGACAAAAATGCGGTAAATCCCGAACAGATGAAAAAACTCACCGAAGAACTGAAAGATGAATTCGACTACATACTGCTGGATTGTCCGGCAGGTATTGAACAGGGATTTTTAAATGCCATTGCCGGTGCCACAAAGGCGATTGTGGTAACCACACCGGAGGTATCTGCTATCCGGGATGCTGACCGCGTGGTAGGGCTTTTAGAGGCGGCGGAAATGGAACAGATTGAACTGATTGTAAACCGTATCCGTATCGATATGGTAAAACGCGGCGATATGATGTCCCTGAATGATGTAAAGGAAGTTCTCGCCATTGATTTACTTGGTGCCGTACCGGACGATGAAGCCATCGTTATCTCTACGAACCGGGGGGAACCCCTTGTTGGAAGCAACACGATGGCAGGTATTGCATACAGTAATATATGCCGGAGAATCTTAGGATATGACGTACCTCTTATGAATTTTGAAAACAAGACCGGATTTTTTTCAAAAGTATCCGGTTTATTTAGAAGATAGGAGGCAGGTATGGGTATCTGGGATTTATGGAACAGAAAAAGTTCCAAAGATTTTGCAAAAGACAGGCTGAAACTGCTTCTGGTTTCCGACCGGGTAGGATGCTCGTCTGAAATTATGGAACTTATGAAAAACGATATTATTTCCGTGATTTCAAAATATATGGAAATAGATGAAGAAGAACTCGATATACAAATCACAAAAACAGAATCGGATGACCACAGAAGGATGGTTCCTGTGATGGTTGCAAATATACCGATTCGTGATATCAAACATAAAGGAAATTAAGAGATTATGTTAAGACAGTACAAATTAAAAGACTATGATTTTAGACTGGTTGTCTACGTGGTTGTATTGACCATCTTAGGCATATTGGTTATCGGAAGTGCAAATGAGTCGGTTCAGGGCAAGCAGATTTTGGGATTGGTTCTGGGATTGATAGCCATGGCGGTAGTGTCCTTAGTGGACTACGAATTTTTGCTACGTTTTTCATGGATTTTTTATTTCATAAATATCGCACTGTTAACGATGGTATTAATCATGGGAGATGATGCAAAGGGTGCAACCCGCTGGGTAGAGATTGCAGGTATCCGTTTCCAGCCTTCAGAGCTTGGAAAAATCTTGCTGATTTTATTTTTTGCCGCTTATTTCACAAAATACCAGGATGTAATCAACCGTCCTAAGACATTGATTATTACCTTTATTTTGGTGGGAGTTCCTTTGGTATTAATTAAGGAAGAACCGGATTTATCGACCACGATTGTAACAACCTTGGTCTTTCTTGTACTGTTATTTATGGCAGGACTCAGTTATAAGATTATTGTGACAGTACTTGCCATACTGATACCTTCAGCCGCAATCTTTATTGCACTGATTCTACAGCCGAATCAAAAAATACTGCGCGGTTATCAGTATAATCGTATTATGGCATGGCTGCAGCCGGAAAAATATGCTGATGACGCATATCAGCAGCAGAATTCCATCATGGCAATCGGTTCCGGCCAGCTTTTTGGAAAAGGGCTGAATAATACCGATATCAATTCTGTAAAAAATGGAAACTTTATCTCCGAACCCCAGACGGATTTTATCTTTGCTGTTGTAGGAGAAGAGCTGGGCTTTATTGGCAGTGTAGTTGTTATTATTTTACTCTTGCTAATTGCCTTAGAATGTATCATAATAGCTAAAAAGGCAAAAGATTTATCGGGACGCTTAATCTGCTGTGGGGTGGCAGCATTAATCAGCTTCCAGAGTTTTGTCAACATCTGCGTTGTAACGGGCATGATGCCGAATACCGGTCTTCCTCTGCCTTTCGTAAGCTACGGTCTGACATCATTGGTATCGTCCTTTATTGGTATCGGATTAGTGCTTAATGTAGGGTTGCAGCCTAGAAAATATGGAACGGGGGATGATATAACATGAATATCGGTCTGATAGCACACGATTCGAAGAAAAAACTGATGCAGAATTTCTGTATCGCATACAGAGGAATTCTCTGTAAAAACGACCTATTTGCCACAGGAACAACAGGACGCCTGATTGAAGAAATGGCAAATCTGACGGTTCACAAATATCTTGCAGGACATTTAGGCGGAGTGGAACAGCTCGGGGCACAGATTTCTGCAAATGAGCTGGATTTGGTAATTTTTTTAAGAGATCCGCTCACTCCAAAATCACACGAACCGGATGTTACTTTGATTGCCCAGCGCTGTGACGAGAACAATATTCCACTTGCAACAAATCTTGCAACGGCAGAGCTGCTTATAAAATCATTAGACAGAGGAGATTTGGACTGGCGTGAAATGTACAAATAGATGGAGACTTACGTTTGGATTATGTACATTATTTTTGGTAACTTTTGGAATATCCGGATGTAAGAAAGAAGAAGTAGTATTGGAAAATGCCTATGATGTCTATGACACCTCGGCAAAATATGGAATTA
>JBJELL010000076.1:0-3868 GCA_051879115.1 Lachnospiraceae bacterium | reverse complement strand
CATAACTCATTCTATCATACTTTTTTATAAAGAACTATTAAAATTTGTCAAGATTCGTGATTTTTCGTAGATACAATCTTTATAAGGGAATGGATTTTTTCCACATTTTCTCATATTCATGGAGCATATTTTTCACAATCTTTCCCTGGGGCGTAGTAACAAATCGAAGATTCCACTCCTTATTCGTGGTCAGTGCCGGTGTGGTCATATTCGAACTTCCCATGATAATCCGATATAACCCTTCTTTCTTAAATATATAACCTTTGGTGTGAAATCCTGTCTTATTTTCTTTTGCCCTGTATACACGTAATTCTATGTTTTTCATCTTCGCCAGTTCTTTTAACGCTCCCAGTTCGCTGATTCCCTGATAATCCGTTGTCAGAATTCTTCCTTTTAGATTTCTTTTTTCTGTTTCCCAAAACGCGGGTTTTAATAACTCCGCTCCTCCTTTGGTAATGAAGGCTGTACTAAAGAAAAACTCCTCACAATTTTGCAGTTCTTCTTCTATGGCACTTAAGACCATACGCCCCTCTTTTTTGTCATTATACAAAAATTCCGGACAGTAAATCTGCTCCGATGAAATACCAGAGCAGATACAGGCTGTCTGAAATCCTTTTTCTAACTCATACAATCTGCTTTGCATGTTTTTCTTCCATGATTTTGTTATAACATGTCTATTCTAAAATACTCTTAAAAATGCTTTTCCCTTTTATTTTTCCAGCATATCAATATGGTAATTGCCAGTTCTGCCATTCCCAACAGGAAAAACGAGGTTCCCAGTCCATAGCGGTCTCCCACAAATCCCGCCACCGGAAAGAAGGCAATCATCACTAAAGAAAAGCACATACTGTCAACGGAAATAATCGTTGCACGATGCTTTGACGGAATCTTTTCATTTAACGCTGTAGATGCAATCGGATAAATCATTGCATTCATATATCCGGCTATTAGAAAGGCAGCCACGGCAATTTCTTTTTGTCCCATGCTGATAAATAAAATACTGCCTCCCATAAAAACAGGTACTACATACTTTGTCTTTGTTCCTAAATATTTTAACACTTTTTCGCAGCTTACCGCACCGAGACAGGAAGCAATACCGGAAAACAGCATAAGCACTCCTATCTGAATCTTATCAAAACCCAAATCCGAAAAATACTGTTGTCCATAGAAGAAGACAACGGCATAAAATGCCTCTATCATTGGGTAATAGAGAAGGATTTTTATTACTTTTGGATTTTCCTTTATTACTTCTATGGTTTCTTTAAAATGCTTCTTTAACCTGATTTTTTCCTTTTTCTCTATAATCGGCGGTTCGTAAAACAGTACTGCCGGAACTATGGACACCCCCACCACAAAGATGGATAACAAATAGCAGAATTCAAAGGAATGTTCTGCTAAAATTCCTCCTAAGAAAATGGCTGTACCGGAAGCAATTTCTATGAGCATATTTAATCTTCCGTTGACCTTGATGTAGGCCTTTTCCTCCCCAATCGTTTTTAAGCTATCATAGACTAAGGCTTCTTCTGAACCGGAATTGAGATTATAGCTAAGTGCTGCTATTACAAATCCGATACAAAACTGCCACAGTTCCCAGGAAAACAGCATGATTACAGTAGAAATCAAAGACATCATCCGTCCCCAAAGCAGAACCCGTTTTCTTCCTGCTAAATCTGCCACTGCTCCTGAGGGCACCTCAAACAACAGACTCGTCACATGGAAAATTCCTTCCGCAATCCCAACCTGCCACAGGGGAAGTCCACGGTAAACCATATAGAGTACCCAGATAGCACTGGATACATCAAAATTTTTCAAAAAACAATATAGATAATCAATCGGTATGTTGCGTTTTAATCTCTTTTCTAATTTCATTTTCACTCCTGCCTTTCACTGTTCAAAATGTGCATGAAAAAAGAACATATCAACCGCTTTTCGGTCTACTATGTTCTTAGGAGCTGCTGCGAAATCATCTTATATAAACTCAGCTTGTTCTATATCATGAAAACAGAGTCGGCTTTCTTAAAAATGAGCGCAGTAGTCCCGTGAAAGCCTAAAATAGCTGTTTTTGAAAGACAACTGCTGCTGCAAATCGGAGTATATCCCTTGCCGTTCATTCTGTTTTCCTCCCTTCTATATTGCATATACCATAGCATTTTCAGATACGGATGTCAAATTTTATGCAATTTCTGTTTTGACTTTTTTCTTTTCCTATGTTAGAATGACTGACGGAAAACTTTATAATATGCATGAACGACACACGTAGTGCTTAGGCACATAAATCTGATTACGGTACTTGTATCTTTATCTCGATTTATTTTATGTGTGTTTTTTTGTGCGCAAAAAAGGAGAATTTAATTATGCCAAGAAATCAATTTCAAAGAATGTTTTTTGCATTCGTAACTGTTCTTATTACTGTTCACGCCTATGTGTTTTTCAGTCTGTATGTCGTAAATGGCAGCACTTTGATGGAAATTACAGGTGCTTCCGGCGTCATAGAAGCAATCAACAAACAGGGCGGTGTCTACATGTGTGCACACTTTGTTCCAATCTGGACTGTGGTACTCGTAGAGTTCTGTCTAGCTTACCTGCTGGAAATCTTTATGGGAAGTCCTTGTTCTTTTAAACTTGCATGCCGCGTCTTCGACCCGCAGAAAGACCATCACATGTTATTCGAGAGTGCCATTATCTGTGCAACCGTCGGACTGATGTGTCCAACTATGAGCCTGATTGCCTCTTTTTTGTACTATCCTTATTATGCAGGATTTCATATTCTCACACTGCTTGCAAACTGGTTAAAGCTGATGTGTTTTAACTTCCCATTTGCGTTCTTTACACAGATGTTCTTCATCCAGCCATTTGTACGCACCGTGTTCCGTTTTGTGTTCCGTCGTGATATTGCAGCCCACGAGAACGAGGCTCAGAGGGAAATGATGCCCAAAGAGACAGAGGAAGCAATGTCCTGTTAATTACTTTTGAGTATTTATTTGTAAAAAGAGGATATCCAAAAGTCCTGATACGACTTGGGATATCCTCTTTATTATTTCTAAATATTAAATTTACAGCCAGTTTTCTTCTATTGTTCGTTTTAGGTTTTCAAACATATCATAATATCTATTTTTTGTATTATTAATGATATCCAATGCAATTTCATGATTATACGCATGAGCTACATTATTTCTCGAAACCAGTGCTGAAATCCATAATTCTTCATCCTGAATCATTCCTGCCTGATATGCCGTTTTCAATATCTGTTTTGGTGAACCAGTCCGCCCTTCTGCGAATCCATTATACTCCAAAATCTCCTTCATAGCTTTCCATGACTGTTCAAAACAAACTTCATATAAACCAACCAATCCTGTCAACTCCACGTTTCCATAAGGTTCTTCATATTCATATATATCTGACAGATTCCGAAATGCATTGCAAAAATTATCAAATTTTTTCATATAGAACTCTTCCTTCCCTTCTTATTGACTCTAATAATTCTTTTTGTACTGAGTAATCAAGATTGACAATATCATATTTTAAGAGAGTATTTGTGTCCTCTTCTACAAGAAATGAGAATCTATCCCCATTTCCACCTGATATTGCCAAATCAATATCGCTGGTATTCTTGTAATCACCCCGGGCTCTTGAACCAAAAAGAATGATTTTTTCTATACTGCATTCCTCTGCAATTTTACATATCTCATCTATTACTTCTATCTTAATACCAGTATTTTTATCCATGGACTGCTGCTCCCTTCACCTTTAACGTACACTGTTAAAATAATTCTCCAAAATCTCCTTGATATGATTATACCTTCTTGCGTAAGAATTTTCCACCCGGATAATCTGTAATCCCTGTGCATTACAGATTTCATTTTTCTTC
>JBJELL010000075.1:0-3899 GCA_051879115.1 Lachnospiraceae bacterium | reverse complement strand
TGATTCCCGTATTCGGAATGGAGTTGGTAACAACCGCAATATTTAAAATAACCTGTATGGAAATATGTGCCATAATTCCAACTACCAACAATGCCCCATACAAATCTGCCGCATTGTTTGCAATAATCATAAATCTCCAAAGCATCAGCAAAAAGAGCAAAATCACACAAACAGCTCCAAACAATCCTAATTCTTCACAGATGATGGAAAAAATCATATCGTTTTGTGCCTCCGGAAGGAATCCCAGCTTTTGCATACTCTCGCCGAGTCCTTTTCCAAAGAGCTTCCCTGAACCGATTGCATACAATCCCTGAAGGGTCTGATAACCCTTTTCATAATCCTCCGGATTTAACCAGATTTTGATACGCTCCGCACGATACCTCTCTAAATAGATGAAGATACTTCCAAATACAATGCCAATTCCTCCTAACATGAAAAACTGTGCATATTTCGGACTTGCTACAAAGGACATTAAAACGGCAATTCCCAGTATGATAATTGCCGTACTCAGGTTATTATAGGCAATAACACCGATAATTGGTATGGTAATCAACAGTATCTTAATGACAGTTTTAAATTTCTTCATCTGTTTTGGCATCTTACTGATAAGCACCGCTAAAAACAGAATAATTGCTATCTTTGCAAACTCAGAAGGCTGAAACGATAAAGGTCCTAACTTCAGCCATCTCTTTTGTCCGTTGTATTCCTGACCTATGAAAATAACTGCCGTACAAAGAATGAGTGCACCTATGTATGCCACTCCTGCAAACCGCATCCAGAAATGATAATCAATCCGCGATATCACATACATTGCCGCAAAACCCAGACTGGTGGCAAATAGCTGTTTTTTTACATAATACGCACTATCTTCAAACTTTACCTGCCCGTCATAAGAACTGGTCGAATAGAGCATGACCAATCCAAAACAGACTAAAAAGATGATGATGAACAACAGGCTGTAGTCAAAATACCTCATCGGTTTGCTGCCGGTTCGTTCCCGCTTCTTACCCATGCATTACTCCTTTAAGCTTCTTGCATACTCTTTGAATATCTCTCCACGCTGCTCGTAATTGTCAAACATTCCCCAGCTTGCACACGCCGGTGAAAGGAGAACTGCATCTCCGCTCTGTGCATTCTCATAACAGATATCCATTGCCTCTTCTAAGCTGTCTGCAAATGCTATCTGCTCAAAACCATGTGCTTTTGCACAGGATGCAATCTTTTCTTTTGTCTGTCCGATTAAAACCAGTTTTTTCACCTTTCCCTCAAAGGCTTCTATCCACTCATCGTACTCGGATTCTTTATCATAGCCACCTCCAATTAAGAAGGTTGGACGGTTCATCGCCTTAATTCCCTGAATTGCCGCATCGGGATTCGTACCCTTAGAATCATTGTAGAACTTCACGCCCCGTTTTTCTACCACATATTCAATCCTATGCTCTACGGCCTCAAAACGTTCAAGTACTTCTGTAATAACTTCCATTGGTACACCAAAACTATCTGCCATCGCCGTAGCTGCCATCACATTTTCATAGTTATGTAATCCCAATATCTGGAGTTTCTCTGTTTCAATGATTTTTTCTGCCTTTCCATCCTTTACCTGATAAATCATGCCATCCTCATAGAAAAAACCATCCTCTAATCTGCGTTTGCTACTGAAAAATACCACACGATTTTTTAAAGTCTGACCAAAATCTCTTAATACCTCATCTTCATAATTCAGCACACAGGTCTCATCTTCTCTCTGATTCTTTGTGATGCCTTCCTTTGTCTTAATATAACATTCCATCGTATGATGACGGTTCAGATGATCCGGTGTAATATTTAAAATCGAACTGACCTGAGGATGAAAATCAACGGCTGTCTCTAACTGGAAACTGGAAATTTCAGCTACCGTTACGGTCTCGTCCGTCATATTCAACGCCTCTGCGGTATACGGGATTCCAATATTTCCAACAATTCTCACATCTTTATAATAGGCCTTCATAATCTCGCCTAACAAAGAAGTGGTTGTTGTCTTTCCGTTGGTTCCGGTAATTGCTAACAGCCTTCCCTTTGCAAAATAATAGGCCAGTTCAATCTCACCCCAGATTGGAATCCCTGCCTCTCTCATCCGGTTAATCACCGGCAAATCTGTGGGTACGCCCGGACTCATAACTACCACATCAGTCTTATCTATCATCTCCTGTGTCAGCTCTCCCACATAAATTTCACAATCGAAAAGAGCACTGCTTTTTTTCTTAAGTTCTTCCACATCCAGTGTCTCGTTGCCATCATAGAGCATATAACTCATCTTTTTTTCATGCAGCAGATTTGCTGCGGCAATTCCGCTTTTTCCGGCTCCTACAATCAATATTCTCTTTCCATCTAAATTCATATCAAATCCTCCTAGAGTGCAAGCAGACCTATCAGACACAGAATCGCCGTTATAATTGAGAATACAGCTACCACCCTTGTTTCGGACCAGCCACAAAGCTCGAAATGATGATGAATCGGTGCCATCTTAAAGATTCGTTTTCCACCTGTTTTCTTAAAATAAGTAACCTGTATCATAACAGATAAAATTTCAATCCAGTAAATCAGTCCGACAATCAGGATAAAAATCGGCATCTGCATCATATATGCACTGGCTGCCACAAAGCCGCCAAGTGCTAAGGAACCGGTATCTCCCATAAATACTTTTGCCGGATATACATTGAACAATAAAAATCCCATCAGTGCCCCTACAACGGCACAGGTAATCGGCTCAATTCCACTGTTAGTCCCAACTGCCACAACGGAGAAGAAGGTCGCCACAAGCACCGTAACACTAGAGGCAAGACCGTCAAGCCCATCGGTAAAGTTTACTCCGTTTACCGTTCCAATCACTGCTAAGAACATTACCGGAATTGCCAAGATTCCCAAATCCAGATATTTTCCACCGGAAAATGGAATCAGCATGGTTAAAGATACATCTGTAAATTTTAAGATATAGAATACAAATATCGCTGTAATGACAATCTGACACAGCATTTTCTGCCATGCTAAAAGACCGTCGGAACGTTTTAATACCACTTTTAAATAGTCATCTAAAAATCCAACCACTCCAAATCCCACGGTTACAAACAAAATCGGGATAATCTTTGGATAATCCTTTACATAGAGCAGGGAGGTCAAAATAATACTTGCAAGTATAATAATTCCACCCATCGTGGGGGTTCCCGCCTTTTTTAAATGTGATTTCAACTCTTCTCTTTCCGTCTGTCCTACTTTTAACTTTCTAAGAAAAGGAATCACAATGGGACCTAAGACCGCACTGATTACAAACGATATAATTACCGGGATTACTACTTGATATGACATATTATTTCCACCTCTTGTATTTTTTTCAGCATTGCTGATAGTTTTCGTTTTCTCTAACTTATCTAGTATACGTTATTTTTCCCTTTTGTGCAAGATATCCACAACCATCATTTTGATTTCTCGATTCCCAAATAAGGAAGCACATTTTCATAAATCTCTTTGACTACCGGTGCCGCAATGGTTCCTCCGTAATAGACCCCCTTTGGGTCATGGATAATGACCAGTGTCAGTACCTGTGGATCATCTGCCGGAGCAAACCCCAAAAAGGATGCGATATATTTATTAGCACTTCTTGGAAGGGTCTGAGAAGTCGCTGTCTTTCCTCCAATGGCATAGCCTTCTATGGCAGCGTTTTTTCCAGTTCCCTCACTGACTACCTTTTCTAAAAGTGTTCTAAGCGTTTTACTGGTTTTTTCACTGACAATTCCATCGGTACTTTCATATTGGAATGTCTTTACCTTCTTCCCCTTAGAATCAGTAACGCAGACTCCAAAATGCGGTGTCACTCTAGTTCCCCCATTAATAATGGAGGATACCGTAGGGGCAAGCTGTATCGG
>JBJELL010000074.1:0-3907 GCA_051879115.1 Lachnospiraceae bacterium | reverse complement strand
TTTTGCTAGTATTCTAATTTCTTTGTGCAGGTCACTGCTAATGCTCCCGGTCCGATGTGACAGGAAATACTTAAAGGTAATGGCGGCATAATAATCTCTTTATTCGGAAATTCTTTTTGTACCTCTTCCTTAAATTTCTCTGCTGCTTCTATATCATGTGTATATGCCATAGCAATATGAACCTTTTCGCCTGTCTCATCGTGGAAACGCTCTTTCATATCCTTTTTAATTGTCTCTATCATGATATTTTTTCCCTGCTTTACCGTTCTTGCCTTTGCAAAGGCATCTAACTTTTCTCCCTGAATCTGTAAAACCGGTTTTAATTTTAAGAGTGTTCCTAAGGCTGCTGCTGCCGGTGTAATACGTCCTCCTCGTTTTAAATAGGTCAGCGTATCTAACATAATGTAGATACTGGATTCAAATTTTTCTCTTTCTAAAATCTCTTTTATCTCTCCTGCTGACTTTCCAGCCTCTGCTAATTCCATTGCATCTAATACAGACTGGCGCATAGTAACGGAAATACGCTGATTGTTGACTACCTGTACTTTTCCATCGTAGTCTTCAGAAAGCATAATGGCAGTTGCACAAGAACTACTGAGTCCGCTAGACATTGGAATATACACTACCTCGTCATACTCCTCTAACAGTTCATCCCACAGGTCTGTAACACTTCCCGGAGATGGCATGGAGGTGGAAATCTCTGCTCCTTCTGTCAGTTTTTCATAAAACTCTTCCTGTGTCAAATCAACACCTTCTAGATAATCTACTCCATTAATCCGAAACGGCATTGGTATGACAGAGATTCCTAACTCCTTTGCTTCTGCCTGATCAATGCCACTATTACTATCTGTAACAATTGCAACTTTTCCCATTTCTATCTACCTCATTTTTTTTATTCATCTGTTTTTCATAAACAAGGCAATTTTAGCACACTTTTTTTGGACTGTAAATGTAGTAATGCATACCATGTGAGGTCATAAAGTCCACCATTATATCTGATTTAGAATCTTACCTGTATGGACGATTTTACAGTGTTCTCCAAAACGCTGTTTCATTGCTGTGATTGCCATGATTCCGGTGCAGTGAACCGGTATGATGACATCAATATTTCGTTTTTCAATCTCTTCCATAGTCCTTTGCAGACGCTTATCCGGTGCCTGGGATAAATGCATTCCGGCAAACAGCAGATGGATGTGTTCGCCTGGGAATGTTTCTTCTACATAGGAGAGTGCATTGATGACTCCTACATGGGAACATCCTAAGAAAATATTAAGTCCCGCTTCATTTCGGATAATTAACATCTGCTCATCCGTCATGGTATCTAAGACTTTTTCTTCTTTCTCTTCTACGAACATTCCCTCTGCCACGGATTCAAATTCATTTTTTAACGGGATTTTTCCTAAGACAAAAATATCCTTGTCAATCTCTTCTAATTCTTTTGTAAAGACAAGGTGGTCTTTTGCTAACTCTCTATTCCACGGTATTCCGATTTCACGGCAGGTCTCCTTTGCCTTATGGTATTTCTTTGCAAAGGCTTCCTCTCTGACGTAGATTTTTGGCAGTTCATATTTCTTTGCATAGTCGGGAAAACCACCGCAGTGGTCATAGTGTCCGTGGCTTAAAACGATTCCGTCTAAATTAGCTATATCAATATGTAATTTTTCTGCATTTTTCAAAAAGACTCCGCTTTGTCCGGTATCAAAGAGGTATCTTTTTTCATTTTCTTCTATATATAGAGAAAGACCGTGTTCGGCAAGGATTCCCTGCCGATACACGGTATTCTCTGTCAATACGACTATTTTCATAGGCTTACATCATGCCCATTCCGCCGCCTGCCGGCATTGGTGGAACATCTTCTTTGATGTTTGCTACTACAGATTCTGTAGTTAATAAGGTAGATGCTACGCTTGTTGCATTCTGTAATGCACTTCTTGTTACCTTAACCGGATCTAAGATACCAGCATTTACCATATCGACATATTCTTCTTTTGCTGCATCAAAACCAACTCCCGGTTCTGATTCTTTTACCTTATTGATGATGACTGCACCCTCTAATCCGGCATTTGCTGCAATGTAGAAAAGTGGAGCTTCTAATGCTTTTAAAATCACCTTTGCACCGGTTCTTTCATCGCCCTCTAAGGTATCAGCTAATTTTGCAACTTCTTTGGATGCATGGATATATGCAGAACCGCCTCCTGCAATGATTCCTTCTTCTACTGCTGCTCTTGTTGCATTTAAAGCATCCTCCATACGAAGTTTGCTTTCTTTCATCTCTGTCTCTGTTGCTGCACCAACACGGATAACTGCAACACCGCCTGCTAATTTTGCAAGACGCTCCTGTAATTTCTCTGTGTCAAATTCAGATGTAGTCTCTTCAATCTGAGCACGAATCTGAGCAACTCTTGCGTCAATAGCTGCTTTATCTCCTTCGCCGTCTACGATAACGGTATTCTCTTTCTGAACTTTAACAGATTTTGCACGGCCGAGCATATCCATTGTTGTATCTTTTAATTCTAATCCTAACTCTTCAGAGATGACCTGACCACCTGTTAAGATGGCAATATCCTCTAACATAGCTTTTCTTCTGTCACCATAGCCCGGTGCTTTTACAGCTACTACGTTGAAGGTTCCACGTAATTTATTAACGATTAAGGTGGTAAGTGCTTCGCCCTCGATATCCTCAGCGATGATTAAAAGTCTTGCGCCAGACTGTACAATCTGCTCTAGAATTGGAAGGATTTCCTGAATGTTGCTGATTTTCTTATCTGTAATCAATATATATGGATCGTCTAAGACTGCTTCCATCTTATCCATATCAGTTGCCATGTAAGCGGAGATATAACCACGGTCAAACTGCATTCCTTCTACTAAGTCTAACTCAGTCTGCATAGTCTTGGATTCTTCGATGGTAATAACGCCGTCATTAGATACTTTTTCCCTTGCATCTGCAACCATGTTGCCGACTTCTTCGTCGCCTGCGGAGATAGCTGCAACTTTTGCAATCTGGTCTTTTCCGCTGACCTTGCTGCTCATGGAAACAATCGCTTCTACGGCTTTATCTGTTGCTTTTTTCATTCCTTTTCTAAGAATGATTGGGTTCGCACCTGCTTCTAAGTTCTTCATTCCCTCTTTAATCATTGCCTGTGCTAATACGGTAGCGGTTGTTGTTCCGTCTCCGGCAACGTCATTGGTCTTTGTTGCAACCTCTTTTACTAACTGTGCACCCATGTTCTCGAATGCATCTTCTAACTCAATTTCTTTTGCAATGGTAACACCATCGTTTGTAATAAGTGGTGCACCAAAGGATTTATCTAATACAACGTTTCTTCCTTTTGGTCCAATGGTTACTCTTACTGTATCTGCTAATTTGTCAACGCCTGCTTCTAATGCTGTTCTGGCCTCTGTTCCATATTTTAATTCCTTTGCCATTTTAATCTGCCTCCATTTTTATATTACTATTGAAAAAATATTTTTAGTCCTCAACTACGGCAAGAATGTCGCTCTGTCTTACGATGATGTATTCTTCGCCGTCTAATTTTACTTCAGTTCCTGCATATTTAGAATAGATAACCTTCTGTCCTTCTTTTACCTGCATCTCTACTTCTTTTCCATCTACGACTCCGCCAGGTCCGACTGCTACAACTTCTGCGTCCTGTGGTTTTTCCTGGGCTGCACCTGTTAAGATAATACCGGATTTGGTAGTCTCTTCTGCTTCTAACTGTTTGAGTACGACTCTGTCGCTTAATGGTACTAATTTCATGTTGATTCCTCCTAAACTTTCTTCTTTTTACTTTTTAGGTTATTAGCACTCGCTTAAATCGAGTGCTAACTTCGTATGTACTTAAGATAACACTATGCCATTTCTTTGTCAATATTCATTTTACGATTTAATAAAATATTTATTTTT
>JBJELL010000073.1:0-3920 GCA_051879115.1 Lachnospiraceae bacterium | reverse complement strand
GTAATCATTCCATTTCTTTTCTCCGTAAAATCCTATGTAATCTTCTTTGCCGTCAAAATCATTATTCAAATTGTTGCCAAAGTTGAGATAATCGGTACGTTCTCCTGTTACCCAGACAAATTTTCCTTCCTTTTTCGCATCGTTTAAACCAATCCAGACATTGCTTTTACCGCAGAGATTGTATGCAAAATTATTTTCTTTCGTACTAGTCAGTGTAACCAGATAGCCGCCCATCTTCTTGCAAGAGGACGATGCCTTTTTCCAGGTTGTCTTCATATCATAATATTTATAAACATGTCCATTATAGGCTTTCCTACCAGTTATATTTTTTGCCATTTTCTTCGTGTTTCCTGACACATAAGCATCGTATGCACTCTTAGAGTCCCACTCCATAACGTATGCATTTCCGTCGGAAAATAAGTTCTTCGTTACAGTACAGTCGTCCCAGGTTCCCTCCCAGGTAGACAAATATATCTCTTCTGAATCGTTAGACGGCTCATCCTCATGCCAGTTGGTATAACTGAATTTTTCTCCGGTTACCCATTTCCATTTTCCATTTACTTTTTTCGCTCCAAGCCAGATATCCGTATCACCGGAAAGGTTTTCCTTTACGAATTTCTCCTCTGCCGCCGAAGTCAGGGTTACCAAATGTGCCCCTTTTGCATCGCACATATACTCCGCTGTTCCCGCATCTACAACCTTATTGACAAACATATAGTAATGCCCCTTATAAGATTTCACGGATGCTGCCTGTACCTCGGAAGTTACCAATCCTCCTGCAAGTACACTTGCAACCATTACCTGTGAAAGTCCCAATGCCAAAAACTTTTTCATTTTGCTCATAATTTTGTCCTTCCTTTCCATATATACTTTCTTTTATTATGAATTATTCCTTTTTGTTTGTCAATAATTAAAGTTCAGCCAAAAAGGCTGAACTTTAATGTAGAATTCTTACAAAATATCATTTTGCTGCTCTATTTCTTCTTCCGGCATTTCTCTTCTTTCCGGTCTTTCTCCGTCCTGAGGCATTTCTTTTCCTTTTGGCATCTCTCCGTCCTGTCTCATTCTTCCACCGCCTCCCATTCCGGTGTCACTACTGCCTCCGGCACTTACCACCATGCTATCAGCAGTAAAAGAAATGGCTTCTTCTCCTCCACTGTAGGCTGCATTCTGATAATATCCATGATAGCTGCTGTCTCCGTCAATGGTTCCTCCTATATATACGGTATACTCCCCATCTTTTTCAATGGTTTCTACCGAGAGTACCATATTCGCGTACTCTTTCTCTGTCTCAAAGGCAAAAACCGTATTGCCATCTTTATCTAAAATTCCGATTTTATCTCCCGCGTTAGCACTTCCAAGCAAAACACTGACAACTTTTGATTCACTCTCGCTTACTGCTGAATTGCTTCCCCCACAGGCAATGAGGGTTCCTCCGGTAATTACAATTTCTCTCTGGTCACAGTCAATCCCGCCTTCCGGCTGTGCTCCACCCATGGCAACCGTCAGACCCCCTGAGATTTCCAGACTTCCGTTGGAGTCTAGTCCGTCGCCTCTTGCAACTTCTGTAAAAATGTTTCCTCCGGCAATCTTTAATTCATTTCCGGCATTGATTCCATCGTCATTTGCGGTTATCTCAATGGTTCCGGCATTGATTACACAGGCATTCTTCGCTTCTAATCCCTCTTCACAGGATAAAATCTCTATGGTTCCTCCATTGATTTCCATATTTCCAAGAGTGGTAAGTCCATCATCTTTTGCATTTATCGTAAGTTTTCCATCATTGACGACAAAGGCACCTTCGCTTTCTAAGGCGTCATTGACATTTTCTATGGTAAGTATTCCTCCATCAATACAGATTCCATCGTTTGCATGGAAACCATCTTTTACAGCAGAGGCAATATGAACTGTTCCGCTTTCCATATAAATCACATCGTCCGAACAGATGGCATGTTTATAGTTTCCGGTTACGGTAAGACTTCCGTTTCCGGTTAAAACAAGAACATCGTTTGAAAAAATACTTCCCTTTGCATCCTCATATTCGCCTGAATCGGAAATGGTATTTTCTGTTCCTTTTTTTGTGTTGATATAAATACTGTTCGAGTTCTCCCCATAGATTGCCGGGGTATTTTTTCCGGTAAGATTCGCTCCATTCAACGTGATTCTTACATCGTCCTCTGTATTTACGACAACGCTCCCCTCTTTCAAAGTTCCTGTAAGTACATATTCGCCGCCTTCTGTAATGGTTATGACATTATCCTTCTCGGTCACTCCCGTTCCATCTATTGTAATCTTATCTCCAAGATTGATTTTTGCCATTTCTTTCCAGTCAGTTATCTCTTTTAAGTCGTCTATCTCTATTTTCGATGCTTCTGCAATCTCTTCCTCTGTTGCATTTGCACCGGATTTCTGTTCGTTCTGCTGTTTTTCTGTTGCCTCAGTTGTCTCGGTTGTCTTGTTTTCTTCCTTTGAACATCCGGTCACTCCGGCTGTGACTATACTTATTGATAACAGTAGAATTCCTAACACTCTTTTTCTTTTCATATTTTTCACCTTCCAAATCTTCTTATTTTAAAGTTCTTCATATTCCAGCTCACATCTGCCGCAGACAATATTTAAATTGCCGTTACGGGTACGGATATCGTCTAACATTTCCTTTTCTTTTACCGCTTCTTTTATTTCTATACGGTATTCCAGTTCATAGAGACTTCCCATGTTAGTGGTCTTTACTCGTATCAGTTCCCATTTTTTCAAGTAGTTTTCAAAAATATCTTCAAAGATATCCGAATAATCCAGATTCTCCGGGATGGTAATTCTCAAATCCTTTACAGGGACTTTTCTCTGTGCATAGTGAATCATATTCAAAAAGAATAAAATAGCACATACAAATACCGTAATTCCTACTGCAAATACGAGATATCCAATACTACAGATGATTCCCACCGTCATAGAAAAGAAAATAAAGGCAATATCCCTTGAACTTCCCTGTAGGGAACGGAAACGAATCAGACTAAAGGCTCCAAGAATGGCAACCGAGGTTCCAAGACTTCCATTGACTGCCTGCATAACGACACATATGAGAATCGGCAATATCACAAGTGTCCTTGCAAAGTTTACCGATACCTTCCCTGTTTTCATATAAGTAAGTGAAATTACAACTCCTAAAGCTCCCGCGGCTGCACAGTATAAAAATGCTGTTGTTCCCATTTATGCTGCTCCTTCCTTTCTCTGTTCTTCCTGTTTCTGTCTTTGTCTCTTTTCGTAGATTTTTCCATACTTTGAAAAAGAGGTGTTTCTTATCTGCAGTTCCGATAAAATCTCCGTAAACCAAAGAGGCAGAGCGTCTTTGGTCTTGACTTCCATCAGACTGGTTCCTTCCTCTAACAGATATTCCACTCCCGTATCATCTACTAAGTCTAAATGTTCCCATCGGCTCCTGATATTCTGATCAAAGGTAATTCTAAAATCTTTGTCTTCTTTTCCATATAGTGCGACTCTGTCATAGGCTAAGTACAGTTTTGGTTCTACCTTGTAAAATTGTAAAAAATAATCAATTTCTTTTAATATCTGTGGCTTTTCCCCCAGATAAAGTCCGCTTTTTAAATACTGCTCCGCCTGTTTTACCGTCATCTCAACTCTTCTTTTATTGACAATTCCCCTGTATTTTTTCTTAATTTCCAAGAAAATCCGGGTATCTTTGGATGGTTTTTCATAACAGCGGATACGGAACTTCTCTTTATAGACTGGTTTTTCTATGGAGGTCCTTATCAGCTCATCACTCCAGTTGTCAAAGTAGAGGTTTCGGATGGTATGCATTCCATACTCATCTTCTTGCATATATGGTTCTGTTTTTTCTCTGAGTTTTTCGTATATCTCTTTGGATAAAATATATTTCTTCTCATATCGGTTAAATACTTCCT
>JBJELL010000072.1:0-3940 GCA_051879115.1 Lachnospiraceae bacterium | reverse complement strand
GAGTTAAATGCGGATGAAAATATCATCAACTTTCAGAATGGACTGCTTAGGATATCGGCTACGGAAACCATATTGGAACCGCATAGCCCGGCAGTGCTTTCTACCATACAGATACCATGTGAGTGGCAGGATACGCCAGTGCAAACACCTGTGTTTGATGCATATCTGAATACGCTTACCAATGGGGATAAGGAAGTGCAACAGCTTCTGCTTGAATTTATAGGCGTGTGTATTTCTAATGTGAAAGGCTGGCGGATGAAAAAGGCTTTGTTTCTTGTTGGAGATGGGGATACCGGAAAAGCACAATTAAAAAGTCTGGTAGAGAGGCTGCTCGGAAGAGGAAATTTCATAGGGATTGATCTGAAAGAAATTGAATCACGTTTTGGCACGGGAGCCATATACGGAACAAGGCTTGCCGGAAGTTCGGACATGAGTTTTTTATCCGTGGATGAATTGAAAACCTTTAAGAAGATGACTGGCGGTGACAGCCTTTTTGCGGAGTTCAAGGGTCAACAGGCATTTGAGTTCACATTTAATGGACTTTTATGGTTCTGTATGAACAGGCTACCGAAGTTTGGCGGAGATGATGGCAAATGGGTATACGACCGCATTATGGTTGTGGAGTGCCCGAATGTCATTCCGAAGGAACAGCAGGACAAACAGCTTCTGGATAAGATGTATGCCGAGCGAGATGGAATTGTAAGAAAGGCAGTCAGAGCACTGCAGAATGTCATAGCGAATGGTTACCGCTTTACAGAACCGGATAGTGTATCAGAGGCACGAAAGGAATATCAGAGTGCAAACAGTACCGTGATTTCATTTTATGAGGAATGCATGTGTCCGTGGGAGAACGGAAAGATTGTCCGGCATTGTACTACGGGCAGAATCTATAAAGTTTATCAGGCTTGGTGCAGGGAGAATAATAACGGTTATGCAAGGACTGCCAAAGAGTTCCGGGAACAGCTTGCTGCACATATCGGAGGCACATTTGCTGATATTACGACTAGACAGAAGGGTAACACCTATTATAAAGACCTTACAATTACGCAGGAAACAAAAGAGCTGTATGCAAAAGAATATGGTTATGAGGAGACGGATTTCTTAGCCGGGTAGCAGTATGGGGGAAGAGGTAGCAGTACAGGTAGCAGTAATTTTCACAACTGCTACCCAATCAAAGCCAGTAAATACAAGGGTTTTTGGCTATTGGCAGCAGAAGGTAGCAGAGTTTTCAACTTCTAAGCTGAAAATTAAAACTTTAATGCAGAAATATATCGGTATATGAAAAAGAAGAATCGTGATTATTATTTTGTGAGAACTGCTACCTGCTGCTACCCGGAGGTTGCAAAGCCTTGATATATAAGGAATTGACGGGGTAGCAGTTCCTAATAAAATTGCTACCTGTGCTGCTACCCAAAGTTAATTACTGCTACCCGCAGATGAAGAAGGGAGAGAAGTGGATGTCAAGAAGGGACACAGCAATCCGGGCATTGTGTAAGAGCCCTGGAGAGGATTACAGAGAAAAACAATAAATTATGCAGGAGGAGTGAAAAACATGAAACGCAGGATTTTCTATGGTTCGGATTTCAAATTAAATGATTCCGATAAGAAGATGTTTTCAAGAAATGGATATGAATGTAAGGCTTTATTGCAGGGAAAGTCTGGAATGCCAGTGGCAGTATCACAGAAAATGGACAAGGATTTTCCAATATGGAAAGTGCAGTATGGATTTTCATGTCTGGTATTTCCAACTTATGAAGATGCAATGGACTTTTGCAGAGGAAGATTTACAAGAATAGATGGAAAGGCGGTGTAGAAAATGCAGACGATAAGATATCATCCGCTAATTGATGGCGACACAGATGGAGTGGAGAAAGTTCCGATGTTTTTATCAACGGACGAGGAGACAATCCGGCAGAATAGCAAACTGTATCTGTCAGAGATTATCCCTAATCATTACAGACTTTATTCGAAAGAATCAAAGAGCCGGATGGAAACGGAACAAATGATAATTCATTGTCCGTTGTGTGGAGACACATTAAGACAGGTGATTCAAAACTACGATACAAATAAACTTGGGCTGTACACTTGTGACAGGTGCAGACGATAGAAAGAGGGAGGATTATATTATGGTATTTCCATTAGTAAAAATGAATAAGGAAGGAACCTTATTACAACCGACAAATTCATATTATTCAGAGGAGTATGCACAGCGAATGTGCGACTTATATCTGACGGATGAACTGAATCGGGATGAAACAGGAAAAATAAAGAAAACTTACAGACTTCATGCGAGTAAAGACCACAGCGAGGAGATGGCTTTTGCTTATGAAATCCATTGCCCGAAGTGTGGAAATTATTTGAAACAGATTGGGAGACAGTTGACATTTAATACGCTGGGACTTTATAAGTGCCCTGTGTGTGACAGAAAGTAAGGGGGAAAGAATTATGGTAGATAACGTACAAATCACAGCACAGCCGGAGTATGATATTGAATTCTGGAATGCAATGAGAAATAAGGAAGTAAGAGAGGATATTCTTGCTAAAGGACGGGATATCAGTACGGGTACTTATAGCATGCCAACGGTTGCAGCCGGAAAGGTTATGAGCGAGATTGAAAAGGAATCTGATTTCAGAAAGATTGCAACAGTTATCCGTGCATATAAGACTGGCTATAAACTCTTTGCGAAGGACTGTAAAGATAAGGCAGCGTTCGTAGCAGAAGGTGCTACCATTCCTGTTTATGAAGGTGCAGGGGATTTTAATGAAAATGCGATTGGAAGTCACAAACTGGCTTCCATCGTGACACTGGATGAGGACTTCGTCTGTGATGCCGGATTTAACATTGAAAAGTATCTCACAGAGAAACTTGGAAAATGTTTTGGAAAAGCAGAGGACAATGCATTCATCAATGGAACAGAGGAAGATGAGCCAACAGGAATTCTTCATGACAAGAATGGTGCGGAAGTTGGGATGGTAACGTCAAACCTTACCTACGATGATGTGATTGCACTGTATTTCAGTGTGGAAAAGGAATACAGAAGAAATGGTATATGGCTTATGAATGATAGAACTGCACTTGTATTGAGAAAACTGAAAGATGCAGATGGTAATTATTTGTGGAACCAGACGAATGATACAATTCTGGGTAAGCAGGTAGTTATTTCAGAGTATATGCCGGATATTGAAGCGGGAACAAAGCCGATTGCATTTGGTGATTTTTCTTACTATTGGATTGTGGGAAGAAAACCAGTATCGGTAAGAACGCTGTTAGAGAAGTTTATATTATATGATCAGATTGGATATCTTGCATTTGAGTTCCTTGATGGAAAACTTGTAAGAAAAGAAGCAATCAAGGTCATTCAGATTGCAGATACAGAGGAATAATCACACTTTTCATTAGAATTGTTTGATTTTATTTCTACCATATTAAATGGGATGTATACCCCTTGTACAGTATTTATCTGTATTGGGGGTTAATACCCCGTTTAATTTCGCAATTTTTATGCGTGAGGGGGCGGCACCGTTCCCCTGTGCCTAAACTGTTAGAGATAATGACCGCCCCTGGGGGCGGGATGTAACACAGCATCAGAGTAAAATGAAAAAATAATATAGTACAAAGGAGTCAGGCTGTGTGACCACCTTGTCGGAAGGAGAGATACTATGAATGCAGAAAGCAACGAAACGCTTCCTGTTAGTGAGAAGTATATGCTCACCATCAAGGAGGCGGCAGCTTATTTTAATATCGGGATAAAAAAGATGAGAAGGATTGCAGAGGACAACCTTGGAACAGTGGCAGTTTTCTGTGGAAACAGGTTCCTAATCATCCGTCCGAAGTTTGAAGAATTCATTCTAAATTCTTCAGAAATATAGTTTCTTTTATCTGCCGAAAGTAGTTGCTATTTCGGGGATGTAGAGGGAATATACGATGAAACCTATAAAC
>JBJELL010000071.1:0-3971 GCA_051879115.1 Lachnospiraceae bacterium | reverse complement strand
CATGCTCTGCTAAACAGTTGAATTCTAATGCGATTTCTTCTGCGGTATCGAAGTCTACATCCTGATTTACCGTTACCATCGTTCCTTTTAAGAAAAGTTTCTTTACGATTTCTGCCGGCTGAACCTTCATCTTCTCAGCCAGTTCTTTGATGGTTAAAGAATCCGGAAGCACAATGGTTCTGATGGTCTCTTCCTTCTTCTCCTGTGGCTGCTGAGGCTGTTTTTTCTTCTTGCCGCCATTCTTCTCTAAGTTCACATAGCGTTCCTGTTTCTTGTTACCGAAGTTATCCTTGTTCTGACCTTTTTTCTTGTCGTTTCTTCTGGTATCTCTGCGGTCTTTTCCTGCCGGTTCTTCTACGGCAGCTACGGAATTCTTATTGAACTTATTGATTTCCTGATCTAATTTTCCCCTAGATTCTTTCTGGCGATTCTGACCGACTCTGCCGTTACCTCGATTATTTTGGTTATAATTGGAAGACGCTCTATTACCCGTACGGCCATTTTGATTTTGGCGATTATTTTCTTCATTTCTTGGTCTCCTCTCATTCGGTCTGTCTGTGCTCTGTGCTCTTACCGGACGGTCTCCTTGTGGACGCGCCGGTCTTTCCCCCTGTGGTCTTGCAGGACGTTCCCCCTGCGGACGGGCCGGACGCTCGCCTTGTGGTCTTGCAGGACGGTTCCCCTGTGGACGATTTGCGTTCTGTCCCTGAGCATTTCTGCGGTTATTTGGCTGTTTGCTGTTCTGCGGATTGTATACCGCCGTAATGCTTGATTTTTTCTTAGGACGCTCTGCTGCTTCCTCTGTCTCCTTTGTCTCCTTCGCTTCCTTAACGGCTTCTTTCACAGGAGCCTTTGCAGCTTCGCTTTTTTCAAATTTTTTCTTTACCACATTAATTACATCATCCTCAATCGAGCTCATATGACTCTTTACCTCTATATTCTGCTCTGCTAAGTACTGTAATATTTCTTTTGACTGTATATTTAATTCTTTTGCAAGTTCATGCACTTTGACTTTTGCCATTCTATTTCCTCCATTATTCAATTGTTTTACTGCTTTTTATCTTCTCTTCCACAGCTTTTGCAAGCCCGGTATCTGTTATTGCAAGTGACGCCCGGTACTGTTTTCCGATACAATGACCTAATTCTTCTTTCGTTCCGTACTCATAAAAAGGTACTTCGTAAAACGCACACATATTACGGAATAATTTTTTTGTATTATCCGAAGCATCGCCAGCAGTAATGACTAATTCTGCACTCCCTGTCTTAACCGCCTTTTCTGTTGAAAATTCTCCGCTTAAGACCTTGCGCCCTCTAGCAGCTAATCCAAGCATCTGCAATACCTTATCATTTTTCAAGCTCTTTCATCTCCTCCCCGAGCTGTTCGTAGATTTCCTGCGGTATTGCCGTCTTTAAGGAACGTTCTAATCCTCTGGATTTTCTCGCCTTTTCAAGACATGCACTATTTGGACAAATATAAGCACCCCTGCCGTTTTTCTTACCGGTTGTATCTAAAACGATTTCTTCTTCTGACGTTTTGATGATACGAATCATTTCACGTTTTGTCTTCATTTCATTACATCCGACACACTGTCGCATAGGAATTTTTTTATTCGCCATAGCTGTCTGATTCATCCCTCTCTAAATCCTGTGGCATCTCTCCATCGAATTCTTTGTATTCCTCCACGGAATCCTGTTCTTCTTCGATGTATTCACCGTTTTCATCGTAGTAGGATTCTCCCTCTTCATAGAAATCATCCTCGTACTCATCTTCATATTCATTTTCATAATCAATGAAGTCTCCGGCTTCTCTTGCCTGACTCTCACTCTTGATATCAATCTTAAATCCTGTCAGTCTTGCTGCTAATCTGGCATTCTGACCTTCTTTTCCGATTGCTAAGGACAACTGATAATCCGGTACGACTACCTTCGCTGTCTTTTCTTCATCATCTGCAATAACAGAAATAACCTTTGCCGGACTTAAGGCATTCTGAATTAAAATTGCGGAGTTCTCGCACCAGTTGATGATGTCGATTTTCTCTCCCCGCAGTTCGTTAACAATGGCATTGACACGTGCACCATTCATACCGACACAGGCTCCTACCGGGTCTACATCCGGGTCATTGGAATAAACGGCAATTTTGGTTCTGCTACCTGCCTCTCTTGCAATGCTTTTAATCTCTACAATTCCATCCCGAACCTCAGTAACCTCTGATTCAAATAATCTTTTGACTAATTCCGGATGAGTTCTCGACACTAAAATCTTTGGTCCTTTGGAGGTGGATTTTACTTCCAAAATATAGAGCTTAATTCTCTCGGTTGGTTTGAACACCTCGCCTTTCATCTGCTCGCTTTCTGTTAAGATCGCATCTACTTTTCCAAGGTTAATGCTTACATTTTTTCCGACATAACGTTGTACTACTCCGGTTACAACGTCTCTTTCTTTGCTGTAATACTCATCAAAGAGAACCTTTCTCTCTTCTTCCCGGATTTTTTGTAAGATAACATTTTTCGCATTCTGTGTTGCGATACGTCCAAACTCTTTCGATTTTACTTCGATGTTTACGATATCGCCCACCTCGTATACGGAATCAATCATCTTTGCATTTGCAAGGCTGATTTCCATACAGTCGTCTTCTACATTCTCTACGACGGTCTTTTCCTGATATACGTGGAATTCACAGGTGTTTGGGTCAATGTTCACCCTTACATTATCCGATTTTCCGAAATGGTTCTTACATGCTGTTACCAGTGAGTTTTCAATTGCTTCTAAAAGCGTATCTTTGCTGATATTTTTTTCCTCTTCTAATATATTTAACGCTTCTAACAACTCATTGTTCATTTTTTTATTTCCTCCCATTAATTTGTTATTTTACGCTAAAAATCAAATGCTAAACGAATCAGAGCGATGTCCGTTTTTGCAAAAGTTAATTTTTCGTCTTCTTCTGTCACGATTGTAACGTTTTTATCATCATAGTCTGTTAAAATTCCGTAGAATTCCTTGCTTCCGTTGATGGAACGGTAGGTACGAATCTCTAACTCTTTTCCCATACTGCGGACATAGTCCTTTTCCTTTTTTAATGGTCTGCCAAGTCCCGGAGAACTTACTTCAAATATATAGGAATCCTCAATATAGTCTTCTCTGTCTAATATCTCATTCATTTCTCTGGCTACAGTCTCACAGTCATCCACTGTAATTCCACCTTCTTTGTCAATGTAAGCACGAAGATACCAGTTGCTTCCTTCCTTGACATACTCTACATCTACCAATTCAAAATTGTATTTTTCCAAAATTGGTAAAATCCATTCCTCTGTCTGCGTTTCATACATCTGTTTCTTTGACATATCCACACCTTCTTTCCATATTCAGTTGTGTAACATAAAATCGAGAGCGGACATCTGCCCGCTCTCAACTCTAGTCATCGTTTACATATCATATTTATGATAACACTTGTGTTTTTAAAATGCAAGAGGGAATTCCATAAAAACAAAAAATGCTCAAAGCCAATATTTTAAGGCTTTCAGCACTTCTAAGGGTTGGGCTATTCATTTAATGAATAAACAGTTCATAGGGGAATCGAACCCCTGTTTCCGCCGTGAGAGGGCGGCGTCTTAACCGCTTGACCAACGGACCTTAAGATAAAGCAGGGGATGAGAGAATCGAACTCCCACCAAAGGTTTTGGAGACCCCTATCATACCATTTGACCAATCCCCTACAAAGGTAATATACCTTCAAAACAGCACACAGATCATGATTTCTGACAAGTCTTTCTGAAATGGTCATCTCAAGGATCTTCGATCCTTTCGATGTGTTTGGTCAAGCTCCCGACCGATTAGTAGCAGTCAGCTCCATGCATCGCTGCACTTCCACCTCTGCCCTATCTACCTCGTCGTCTTCAAGGGGTCTTCGACCTTTCGGTCTGGAGATCTCATCTTGAGGGGGGCTTCACGCTTAGATGCCTTCAGCGTTTAT
>JBJELL010000070.1:0-3974 GCA_051879115.1 Lachnospiraceae bacterium | reverse complement strand
CCGACTATGGTAAAATAAGTAAACTAGCCAAAAGGTTAGATTTTTTCATTTGAGAGAATTATTTTACATTTTTTAATGATATGCTTTTTTATTTACAGCTTAAAATCCATAAAAACAGCGCCAAGTATATACTTGACGCTGAACAACTTTTATATATTTCTAATAACAAACACATTCATATCATTCATAAATTACTCTTATCACTTCCGGCAATTCCGCAAGTCCTTGAATCCGCGGCACCTCATCTGCAATCTCGCCAAATCCATATGCCGCATGAATGAATCCGATTCCTGCCTGCATACTTGCCTCGTAGTCGCCTTGAATATCCCCGACATAAACCGCTTCCTCTAACTGATTCCGCTCTACCACCAGACGGATATTCTCTCCTTTTGGCACCTCATTCATTCCAAAGCACTGGATATCTCCAATGTATTTTCCAAACCCATAGTGCTCTAAAAAGGCTTCAATATAGCCACACTGACAATTACTTACAATGGCAAGAAAATATTCCTCACCGAGCTTTGCCAAGGTCTCTTCCACCTCTGGATATAACTTCGCTCCATGCTTAGTCAGATAGTCATTCTCTACCTTACAGCACAGTTCTAAAAGTTCTCCCTGCTCTTTCCTTGTCAGTTCCGGGAAAAGAGCCGCCATCAGTTCGTCCATCGGTTTTCCCATGACACGCATCAGGTCTTCTTTTGTCAGTACTCTGTCGGTAATGGAAGATGACTCAATCGCCTTACTCCAGGAAAATGCAACCTCTGTGGAAGAATCCCACAGAGTACCGTCCATATCGAATATAATTCCTTTACGCTTCATCGATTGCTTTTCCTATATCGTTTCTCTTGTACTTATTCTCAAATTCCACCCACTCTGTCGCATTGTATGCATTAGCACGGGCTTCTTTTAAATCTTTTCCTTTTGCAGTAATTCCAAGTACACGTCCGCCGTTTGTTACAATCTTACCATCTTTTAAAGCAGTTCCGGCATGGAAACAATAATATCCGTCTTTGTTCTCAAAGTTTTCAAGCCCTTTGATTTCCTTACCTTTTTCATAAGCTACCGGATAACCGTCGGATGCTAATACAACGCAGACTGCTGCATTGTCCTCAAACTGTAAATCAATCTCGTCTAATCTTCCTTCTACACAGGCTTCCATGACGTCAATAATATCGTTCTTCATTCTAGGAAGTACTACCTGTGCCTCCGGATCGCCAAATCTCGCATTATACTCTAATACCTTTGGTCCATCCTCTGTTAACATCAATCCGAAGAAGATAACACCTGTAAATGGTCTTCCCTCTGCTGCCATTGCATCTACCGTTGCCTGATAAACATATTTTTTACAGAACTCATCTACTTCTTTTGTATAGAACGGACTTGGAGAGAAGGTTCCCATTCCACCTGTATTTAAGCCCTGATCTCCATCCTTTGCACGTTTGTGATCCTGTGCAGAGGACATAATCTTAATCGTCTTGCCGTCTACAAAGGATAATACAGATACTTCTCGTCCTGTCATGAACTCTTCGATTACCATGTTATTTCCTGCATCGCCGAATTTTTTATCTAACATGATTTCTTTTACTCCGGCTTTTGCTTCTTCTAAGGTGTTGCAGATTAAGACACCTTTTCCAAGAGCGAGACCGTCTGCCTTTAAAACGATTGGCATTTTTGCAGTCTCTAAATAAGCTAATGCTTTATCTGCATCGTCGAAGTTCTCATATCCGGCTGTTGGAATGTTGTATTTTTTCATCAAATCTTTGGAAAATGCCTTGCTTCCCTCTAAGATTGCTGCATTTTTTCTTGGACCGAATACTTTTAATCCCTCTGCTTCAAAGACATCTACCACGCCGCCCACTAACGGATCATCCATTCCGATGATGGTAAAATCAATCTCTTTTTCTTTTGCAAAGGCTGCCAGCTTTTCAAATTCCATTGCTCCAATCGGTACACATTCTGCAATCTGACCAATTCCGGCATTGCCCGGTGCACAGTAAATCTTATCCACTCTTTTGCTCTTTGCACAAGCTGCTGCAATCGCATGTTCACGTCCGCCGCTTCCTACGATGAATACTTTCATTTTCTTACCTCCACTTTTCCATCTATGACTTCTACTTTTCCGTTTGCAATCAAATCAATCGCCTGCGGAAGAATCTTCCATTCTGCCTCTTCCATCACACGGCGTTGTAAAATCTCCGGTGTATCTCCATTTTCCACTGCCACGGGTTTTTGTAAAATAATCGGTCCTGTATCGGTTCCCTCATCTACAAAATGTACCGTTGCTCCTGTCACCTTTACCCCACGGGAAAGTGCACCCTCATGCACCTTTAATCCGTAGTAGCCGGTTCCGCAAAAAGCCGGAATTAGGGATGGGTGGACATTGATGATACGGTTGCGGTATTTTGCAATCATCTTTTCCGGGATTACCACTAAGAATCCCGCCAGTACTACCAAATCCACACCGTAGCTATCTAATTTTTCCAAAAAATCCTCATTAAACGCATCTCTGTTCTCATAATCTTTCGGAGAAATGCAAAGAGCTTCAATTCCAGCCTGTTTTGCACGCTCTAAGGCATAGGCATTTTTATTGTTACTGATGACTACAGAAATCTCTGTATTGGTAATCGTTCCGTCGGCAATTCTGTCAATAATTGCCTGAAGATTCGTTCCACCGCCGGATACTAATACTGCAATCTTTAGCATAGGGTTACTCCTTTTTCTCCATCTTCAATCTTACCTACCACATATGGTGTCTCACCTGCTGCCTTAATTGCTTCCATGGTCTTGTCCACATCTGCCGAGTCTACTGCTAACATCATACCAATTCCCATGTTATAGGTATTGTACATCATCTGTTCTTCGATGTTTCCCTCTCTTGCTAACATCTTAAAGATTGCCGGAACTTCATAGCTGTTCT
This sequence comes from Lachnospiraceae bacterium, assembly GCA_051879115.1. Taxonomy (GTDB): domain Bacteria; phylum Bacillota; class Clostridia; order Lachnospirales; family Lachnospiraceae; genus Maccoyibacter. The sequence continues at coordinate 1,057 of JBJELL010000070.1, read as the reverse complement.
TTTCTACAACAGCTCTCTTTCCTTCCGGGAGCATTCTTGGAATATTCTCATAGAATCCACCGCCGGTAATATGGCTGCACGCCTTTACTCTCACACCTGCATCCTTGATGCTTCTTAATGCCTTTACATAAATCTTAGTCGGAGCAATCAAAGCCTCACCTAACGTTTTTCCCAGTTCCTCATGGTATGTATCCAGAGTCTTTTTATCCATGGAAAATACTTTACGAACCAGAGAGAATCCATTAGAGTGTACTCCTGAGGATGCCATTCCGATTAACACATCCCCTGCCTTTACCTCTTTTCCGGTAATAATATCCTTCTCATCTACAATTCCCACTGCAAATCCTGCAAGGTCATATTCGTCCTCCGGATAAAATCCCGGCATCTCTGCTGTTTCACCGCCAATCAAAGCTGCATTCGACTGCTTACATCCTTCTGCCACACCGCTTACAATTTCGGCAATTTTTTCTGGATAGTTCTTACCGCAGGCTATATAGTCAAGGAAGAATAATGGCTCACCGCCGGCACATGCAATATCGTTTACACACATGGCAACACAGTCGATACCTACCGTATCATGCTTGTCCATAATAAAAGCCAGTTTTAACTTCGTTCCAACTCCATCCGTACCGGAAACCAAAGTCGGTTTTTCCATATCTTTAAATGCTTCCATGGAAAATGCACCGGAGAATCCGCCAAGGTTGGTTAAAACCTCTTTTCTCATTGTCTCCTGTACATGCTTTTTCATCAACTCAACTGATTTGTAACCTGCTTCAATATCTACACCAGCATTCTTGTAATCCATTTCTTATCCTCCTATGGTTATCTGTTTGTTTTTTGGCATACTTTGCCGTCTACTCCTATTGTACAAAAAAACTGTATAAAATGCCAATAGTATTTTGTTATGTTACTTATTAGTAGTGCTAATTAATTTGCTTTTTATGTTCTATTCTACTAATTAATATTGAGGGAGTATGTCTGTCTATCTGCGATGATGTGCTTGTTACTATGCACAGCCCTCCACCCACATACGCACTCGTCGCCTCTTCGATGCTCC
>JBJELL010000069.1:2513-3995 GCA_051879115.1 Lachnospiraceae bacterium | reverse complement strand
CTAGAAAGTTGGTATCGCTGTATTCATTAGACGGACTTCTTACGAAAATCATGTCAAATTTGAAACTGTTATTTTGGAACTATTATTTTATAACATCCTCTTCATTGTCTTCCGATATTTCTTTTGCATCCTTTACTTTTTTGTAAAGAAAGCTGTAAGTCCACAGTAAGACCGGGAGCACAATCGTGGCATAGATAGAAGCCTGAAGCCAGACCAGAGTCTTATCACTTCCGATTATGGCAAAGACTAATGTGGATACATATAGACCGATGAGAATTAAAATCAGTAGGATAGCAAATACCTGTTTTACCTTTTTCATGGGAGAACTCCTTTTTATTTTGATTAGGACTATCATAACACAACTATTGAAAAATGCCAACAAATGCGTTATACTGTTACGGTGCAAAAGCACAAAACTAAGAATGATGAGGATGAAGATATATGGCACTTTTAAAGGACTGGCAGGCAACTGCATATAATGAACAGATGGATAAGGGAAAGCTTCAGAAGTTCTGGCAGGATTATTTCTTATTAGAGAAAAATATCTATGAGCAGCTTTTAGACAACCCGGAGGAAGAGATTACAGGAACAGTCAAAGAATTAGCAGAGAGATTCGATATTACCTTAATGGAGATGACCGGATTCTTAGATGGAATCAATGACAGCTTAAAGAATCCAAATCCAATCGAGACAATGGAAGAAGATACAGAGGTCAACCTGATTTTTGACAAAGAGCTTCTTTATAAGAACATGGTGGATGCAAAGGCAGACTGGTTATACGAATTGCCGCAGTGGGATACCATCTTAGGAGAAGAGAGAAAGAAAGAACTGTATTTAGAGCAGAAGAAATCCGGCACCATTGTAAAGGAAGAAAAGATTTATCCAAACGATCCGTGTCCATGCGGAAGTGGCAAGAAGTATAAAAAATGCTGCGGAAGAAATAAATAAAATAAAAAAGTTCTTTACAGATAGAAAAAAAGAGATTAAAATACAAGTCAGTAAGATATGAAAATGCGTTGAAGAGAAGAGTAAGCATTGAAACTGTGACAGAGAGAACCGCCAAAGCATAGGCTTTGCGCTGTGAGCGGTTTGACAGGGAAGATGTGGAAGACCACCTCGGAGCGGCTTTAATAGAGTCCGGTGACACCGTTATCGTTAAGATGAGAGGTCCTGTGTAGGAGTTTGTTGTATGAGGATACATAGTCTATGTAGGGCAAGCAGGGTGGAACCGCGTAGAAGAGTCAAAGTTGAATACGTCCATGCATTACGGTTGTAGTGCGTGGGCGTTGTTTTTTTGGAAACGATTGGATGGAGAAACTTATTGAAAAGGAGGAAAAAATATGTGTAAGATGAAAGAGTTTTTTGCAGGATTGACTGAGACTACGGAGATGAGTAAGAAAGAGTTTGTTTTGACGATAACTACCTGTCTTTTGGGCGGGATGGTGATTGGGATGTTTTGTTCTCCGAGGAAGTATACGAAGA